>NZ_JBHVGB010000147.1:0-16221 GCF_042801335.1 Nocardioides sp. NPDC057577
AGCTGAGAGTGACCTATAGGCCACTCTCAGCTTCACAACCTGTCGGATTCGGGTGGCTTCGTTCGTGGGAGGGGTGAGGGGCCCCACAACGGGCGGCCCACCGGGGTGTGGGAGTGGTTGCGATGTCGGATCAGAAGTCGGATCGATGGAAGCGGAACCTGCTGGTGTTCCTCGGCGGCCAGACGGTGTCGTCGTTGGGGTCGATGATCGTCGGGTACGCGGTGATGTGGCATCTCACCGTCGAGACCGGGTCGGCCGCGGTGCTGACCCTGAGCGTGGCGGCCGGGATGCTGCCGCAGGCGGTGGTGTCGGTCTTCGGCGGTGTCTGGGCCGACCGGCACTCGCGCAAGCTGTTGATCATCGGCGCCGACTCGGCGATCGCGGTGGCGACCCTGGTGCTCGCGCTGCTGATGCTGAGCGGGGTCGGCGACCTGTGGATGATCTTCGTCGCGATGGCGGTCCGCTCGGCGCTGGCCGGGATCCAGGGCCCCGCGGCCAACGCCATGCTCCCGCAGATCGTCCCGGCCGAGCACCTGATGCGGGTCAACGGGGCGCAGCAGACGATCCAGTCGGGGATGATGCTGTTCGCGCCCGCAGTGGCGGCCGCGGTCTACGCGAGCACCGGCATCGTCGCGGTCTTCTTCATCGATGTGGTGACGGCCGTGGCCGGCGTACTCCTGCTGCTTCTGTTTCCCGTCGCGCGCACGGTTCGCTCGACGGGCTCGTCAGGACCGATCAGCTACTTCGGTGATCTCCTCGCCGGTGTCCGGTACGTCAAGGGGAACCCCTCGGTGCGCTGGGTGATGGGGCTCGTGGCCGTCGTCATGTTCATGGCCGGCGCGCCGGCGCACCTCACGCCGCTGATGATCACGCGCAGCTTCGGCGACGAGGTCTGGATGCTGAGCGTCAACGAGCTGTTCTGGAGCGTCGGGATGGTCCTCGGCGGCGCGCTGATGGCCGTCTTCGGGCCCCGGGTGAAGCGTCGGGTGCGGCTGATGGTGGCGGCCTCGGTCGGAGTCGGGGTGCTCGTCATCGGGCTGGGTGTCTCGGGCGACTTCTGGGTGTTCTCGGTCGCCGGCCTGGTGATCTGCATCCTCTTCCAGACGCTGCTGGTCCCCGCTGCGACCGTCCTGCAGGAGCAGGTCGAGGACGCGATGCGCGGCCGGGTGTTCGGGTTCTACGGGATCGTGATGTCGGTGGCGATGCCCGTCTCGATGATCGTCTTCGGGCCGCTCGCGGACAGGTTCGCGGTGGAGTCTGTGATGGTCCTCGCCGGGGTACTGCTCCTGGGCTGCCTGGTCGGGATGCTCGCCCTCGGCGGCGCCCGGCGCTCGCTGGCGTCGGTCGGCGAGAATGACGACCGTGACGAACTTCTTGTATCCCGTGGGTGATGTCGTCGAGAGCTGGGAGACGCGGCCGTGGCCCGAGCCGGTGACTCTGGAGGGGCGCTACGTCCGGGTCGCGCCGCTCTCCTCGGCGCAGTACTCGGACCTCTACGCCGCGGTCTGCGGCCCCGAGGACGCCGACCTGTGGACCTACCGGCCGATCACGATGCCGACCTCGCTGCAGGACCTGTGGATGCACTTGGCGGGTCTGGTCGACGCGGCCGACGTCGTGCCGTTCGCATTCATCCCGAAGGACGGGGAGCGGGAGGGCCGGGCGAGCGGGGTAGCGGGCTACCACGCGATCAACCCGAGGAACGGGAGCATCGAGGTGGGCGGGGTGCTCTTCGGCTCCGCGCTGGCTCGCACCCGGGCGGCGACCGAGGCCATCCACCTGCTCATGCGGCACGCGTTCGACACGCTGGGCTACCGGCGCTTCGAGTGGAAGCTCGACTCGCTCAACGAGCCGTCCCGGCGGGCCGCGGAGCGGCTCGGGTTCAGCTATGAGGGCAGATTCCGCAACCACATGGTCGTCAAGGGCCGCAACCGGGACACCGACTGGTTCTCGGTGACCGCGGAGGAGTGGACCAAGGTCCGGGAGAGCCACGAGCGCTGGCTCGACCCGGCGAACTTCGACGAGCAGGGGCGCCAGCTCAGCCGGCTCCGGATCGGCTAGGGGCTGCGTACGCACGATTGCGTACGCGGCCCCCGCTCCTGAGCCGATGTGCCGGCGGCTCGTGGGCAGCAGTCTGAGGGCATAGGCAAGCCCGACAGATTGGACACGAGCAATGAGCATCAACGAGACGGTGGCCACCGTGGTGGCCGACGACCACTGGGGTCCGTGGCGCGAGAACGGACCATGGCAGGACGGGGGAGGGCCGCCGGCGTTCTGGCCGATCTTCCCGATCCTGTGGTTCCTGGTGATCGCAGCGATCATCACCGCGGTCGTCCTCTACAACCGCAAGCGGGTGGCCGAGGCACCGCGGCGCGCGGGTGAGGCACGCTTGGCCGAGAGGTACGCCGCCGGCGAGATCGACGAGAACGAGTATCGCGCTCGTCGCGACGTCCTGCGTGAGAAGCCGGGCCCGGCCAAGGGCGACTGACACTCCCGCTGGTCCGTGGCAGGGTGACTGTCATGGACCAGCGCATCAGCTTCGTCACCCTGGCCGTCGCCGACGTGGCGGCGAGCCGGTCGTTCTATGTCGACGGCCTCGGCTGGACCCCCGAGATCGAGGCCGAGGGAGTGCTCATGATCCGCGTCGGCGAGCACGTCATCCTCTCGCTGTGGGACCGGCGCGAGTTCGAGGAGGAAGTCGGCCGGATCGCGTCCGGCGGCGACGGCCTGGCGCCGTTCACCCTCGCCCACAACGTCGCCACCCGCGCGGAGGTCGACGCAGTCCTGGAGCTCGCCCGGTCGCTCGGGTGCGAGGCCCCGGCCGCCGAGGAGCGGGTCTGGGGCGGCTACACCGGCTACTTCGCGGACCCCGACGGCGTCCGCTGGGAGATCGCCTACAACCCCGGCCCGGTCGGGCAGACAGTGCTGCCCTGACCCGGCGGACCCTCAGCCCGCGAACCCGGGCAGATACTCCTCGAGGATCTCCCGGAACGGCGCTTCCGCGTTGAGCTGCGCCAGCACCCCGAGACCACCGAGCCAGACCCGGTGGATGAGCAGGTAGGACGGCGGCAGGTTGAGCTTGAGGCCGACCGTGTAGGCGGGATCCTTGGGATCGTTGATCCGCTTGAACTCCTCCCGCATCCACTCCCGGGTGAACCGGAAGCGCTCCTCCAGCGCCGGGGTCACGAACGGCGCCAGGTAGTCGAGCACGTGCTGCGGCTCGACCTTGATCCCCTCGCGGATGAAGCCCACGTCGCGCAGGCCCGCGACCAGTGCATCGGCGTCGCCGGTCGCGGCGATCCGGATCAGCCGCCCCATCGGCTCGGGGAAGCCCCGTTCCGGGAGTCGCGCGGCGAGCCCGAAGTCGAGCACGGCCATGCGGCCGTCGGGAAGGACCCGGAAGTTGCCCGGGTGCGGGTCGGCGTGGAGCATCCCGGTCAACCCGGGTGCGGAGAACCAGAACCGGGCGAGCAGCTCGCCGTAGTGGTCGCGTTCCTCGGGCGTGCCCTCGGCGATCACCTTCGCGATCGAGCCCTCCGACTCCACCCACTCGGTGACGAGCACCGAGGGTCCCACGGCGACGACGTCGGGGACGTCGATGAGGGGATGGTCGGCGTACGCCACCGCGAAGACGTGCTGGGCCTCGGCCTCCTTCGGGTAGTCGAGCTCCTCGACCACCCGCGCCTGCAGTTCCGCGACCAGTGCCTTGACGTCCATCCCGGGAACCACCGCGTTGCCGATCGCCGCGACCCGGCCGATCTGGCGCAGGTCGGCGCGCAGCGCCTCGTCGGCACCCGGGTACTGCACCTTCACTGCGACGTCGCGCCCATCGGCCCACCGGCCGCGGTGGACCTGCCCGATCGAGGCCGAGGCGGCCGGCTCGTCGGAGAGCTCGACCAGCTGCTCGGACCAATCAGGTCCGAGATCCCGGGCCAGCAGGCCGCGTACGATCCCGGTCGGCATCGGCGGAGCGGAGTCCTGGAGCCGGGTGAGCTGGGCACGGTAGTGGGCCGCCTGCGACTCCGGCAGCGCCGCCTCCATCACCGAGAGCATCTGCCCGAACTTCATCGCGCCGCCCTTGAGCTCGCCCAGGGTGCGGAACAGCTGGTCGGCCGTACGCTGGTGCACATCGGCCAGCACCGCCTCGGCGGGCTTGCCCCCGATCCGTTTCCCGAGCCCGAGCGCCTTGCGCCCGGCGTACCCCATCGGCAGCGCGGCCAGCTTCGCCGTCCGCGTCGCCGCTCGCCGCGGCAGACCCTTCGACGACCCCTCCGCGTCACTCATGACGCAATTGTGCCTGTCGGCTGCAACTTGCACACCGCGAAGTAGCCTTCCCGCATGACCTCCGAGCCGAGCATCACGACCCCGCTGGACCCGAGTGCGAACGACCCGTTCGGTTGGCTGGAGGAGGTCGAGGGGGTCGAGGCGCTGGCGTGGGTGCGGGCCCGCAACGAGGAGGCTCACGCGGGCGTCGGTGCCGATCCCGTCTTCGCCAAGATCGAGGCGCAGATCCTCGAGGTGCTCGACTCCGACGTCCGGGTGCCCGAGGTCTCGCTCCTCGGCGAGCATCTCTACAACTTCTGGCGCGACGCCGACCACGAGCGCGGCATCTGGCGGCGCACCACGCCGGACTCCTACCGCACCGACGACCCCGAGTGGGAGCTCCTGCTCGACCTCGACGCGCTCGCCGCGGAGGAGGACCAGAGCTGGGTCTGGCACGGCGCCTCGGTGCTTCGGCCCGAGCCGGGCGAGCCGTGGCGCAAGGTGCTCGTCGACCTCTCCCCGGGCGGCTCGGACGCCGATGTGACCCGGGAGTTCGACCTGGTGACGAAGGCGTTCGTGACGCCGGAGGACGGTGGCTTCACCCGTGCCGTCGAGCAGGGCGGCGCCAAGGGCGCGCTCTCCTGGTGCGGCCCCGACGCGGTCTACGTCTTCACCGACTTCGGGCCGGGATCGCTGACCCCGAGCGGCTACCCGCGGATCGTGAAGCTGTGGCGCCGGGGCACCCCGTTCGAGGACGCGGCGGTGGTCTACGAGGGCACCGACGAGGACATGTACATCTCCGCCCGCCGCATCCACACGCCCGGCTTCGAGCGTGACCTGGTCAGCCGCTCGATCGCGTTCTACAAGTCCGAGACGTACGTCGCCACGGACCCCGGCACCCCCGAGCAGACCCTCACCAAGCTCGACATCCCGGACTCCGCCGAGGCCGGCTTCCACCGCGAGTGGCTGGTCATCGAACTCCGCGACGAGTGGACCGTCGCGGGCACGACGTACGCCGCCGGCTCGCTGCTCGCGAGCGACGCGGAGCGGTTCCTGGCCGGTGAGCGCGACCTCACCGTGCTCTTCGAGCCCACCGCGAAGACCTCGCTCGCCGGGGCGACCTGGACCCGCAACCACCTTGTCCTCAACGTGTTCGAGGACGTCAAGAACCGGCTGCACGTGCTCACTCCGTCGGCTGCGGGGGAGTGGACGCGCTCCGACTTCCCCGCGACCGACCCGGTGGCCGCGGTCGGCACCCGTGCCGTCGACGCGGTCGAGTCCGACGAGGTCTGGGTCGTCACCAGCGGCTACCTGACCCCGGCGACGTACGGACTGACGACCATCGGTGCCGCGACGATCGAGCCGCTCAAGTCGGCGCCGTCCTGGTTCGACACCGACGGACTTCGCGCCGAGCAGCGCTTCGCGACGTCGGCGGACGGGACCCGGATCCCCTACTTCATCGTCGGCGCCGAGACCGCCCTCGACGGCAGCGCGAACGGCCCGGCGCCGACGCTGCTCTACGGCTACGGCGGCTTCGAGATCCCGATGACCCCGGGCTACTCCGCCGGCGTCGGCCGCACGTGGCTGAGCGAGGGTGGCGTCTACGTCGTCGCCAACATCCGCGGGGGAGGGGAGTACGGCCCGGCCTGGCACCAGGCGGCGCTGAAGGAGAACCGGCACAAGGCCTACGAGGACTTCGCCGCGGTCGCCCGCCACCTGGTCGAGACCGGGGTGACCGACGCGAGCCACCTCGGGATCCAGGGCGGCTCCAACGGCGGGCTGCTGACCGGCAACATGCTCACCCTCTACCCCGAGCTGTTCGGCGCGGTCGTGATCCAGGTGCCGCTGCTGGACATGAAGCGCTACTCGCACCTCCTCGCCGGGGCGAGCTGGATGGCCGAGTACGGCGACCCGGACGTGCCGGAGGAGTGGGAGTACATCCGGACGTTCTCGCCCTACCACCTGCTCGACGATGCCACGACCTACCCGCCCGTCCTGCTCACCACCTCGACCAAGGACGACCGCGTCCACCCCGGCCACGCCCGCAAGATGGCCGCGCTCCTGGCGGCCACGGGCAAGGACGTCACCTACTACGAGAACATCGAGGGCGGCCACGGCGGTGCCGCCAACAACGCCCAGTCAGCTCACCTGTCCGCCTTCGCCTGGACCTTCCTGCGCGAGCGGCTCGGCCTGGTCTGAGAGCTCGAGGACCACGACCGGAGTGGGGTGCGAGCGCCGGACGGCGTAGTCGTCCAGCTCGCCCCACCCGTCGTCGCTGGCCGCGAGCAGCTCCCACAGCCGCTCCCGGTCAGGGCCGGTCGCCTCGCGGGCGTGCACCCGCTGCGTGCCCTCCTCGACCGTCTCGGCGACGGCGTCGGGATTCGCCAGCAGGTTGAGCCACCAGGCGGGCGGCGGGTCGGCCCAGCCGTTCATCGCCAGCGTGACGTAGCTCGATCCGTCGGGGACGTAGGACACGATCACCGAGCGCTCCTGTCCGGTGCGGCGCCCGGTCGTGGTCAGCCGGAGCATGCCGGCCCGCTCGGCGGTCGGGCGGCGCAGGAATCGCGCTCCGCCCGCGGCGTACAGCCGGCGGTGGAACCACCACGCGGCGCGGATGAACCAGCGGGGCGGCAGCCACGCGGATCTGTGCTTCTCGTCGGTCGACATCGTCGCCTCCACAGGACGGACCCGAGAACCACTTCGTACGTCCAGGTTAGCGATCCCCGCGGGCCGGCCGCCTCGGTGAGAACCCTGAGATCCAACCGAGCGACTGACAGATACTGGGACGGTGATCTCAGATCATGGGACGCGCGATAGGGTGAGGTGACACGGCGGGACACATGGGGTTAACGTGTGGGCATGCTGAACAGCATTCTCGTACTTATCAGGCGCGTCGCCTAGGAGCCACTGGCCCCAGACGACGCGTCTCCCTCCGTTGCCCGCCGGGCCGGAGGGTTTTTTGTTGCACGAGCAGCCCAAGCCAGACAACCGAGTACAGCCCATGAGTAGAAGCTCCGATGAGTAGGACGGCGGACATGAGCGAGCAGATGACAGGCGCACAGAGCCTGATCAAGTCGCTGGAAGCAGCGGGTGCCGAGAACATCTTCGGCATTCCGGGAGGAGCGATCCTTCCGGCGTACGACCCGCTGATGGACTCGAAGATCCGCCACATCCTCGTACGTCACGAGCAGGGCGCCGGCCACGCGGCCCAGGGCTACGCCGCCGCGACCGGCAAGGTCGGGGTCTGCATGGCCACCAGCGGCCCGGGCGCGACCAACCTGGTCACCCCGCTCGCCGACGCCAACATGGACTCCGTGCCGATGGTGGCCATCACCGGCCAGGTCGGCGCGGCGATGATCGGCACCGACGCCTTCCAGGAGGCGGACATCCGCGGCATCACGATGCCGGTCACCAAGCACAGCTTCCTCATCACCGACCCGGCGGAGATCCCGCTGCGGGTCGCTGAGGCCTTCCACCTCGCCTCCTCCGGGAGGCCGGGTCCGGTCCTCGTCGACGTCACCAAGTCGGCGTTGCAGGCCACCACCACCTACCGGTGGCCGACCGAGCTCCACCTGCCGGGCTACCGCCCGGTGACCAGGCCGCACGCCAAGCAGATCCGCGAGGCGGCGCGCCTGATGCTGGAGGCCAAGAAGCCGGTCCTGTACGTCGGTGGCGGCACGATCCGCTCCGGCGCCCACCGCGAGCTCCTGGCGCTGGCCACGCTCACCGGGATCCCGGTGGTGACCACCCTGATGGCGCGCGGCGCCTTCCCCGACTCCCACCCGCAGCACCTCGGCATGCCGGGCATGCACGGCACGGTCGCCGCCAACGCGGGGCTGCAGAAGTCCGACCTGCTGATCAGCCTCGGTGCCCGCTTCGACGACCGCGTCACCGGCAACCTGGACTCCTTCGCGCCTCACGCGAAGGTGATCCACGCCGACATCGACCCGGCCGAGATCGGCAAGAACCGCTACACCGACGTCCCGATCGTGGGCGATGTGCGTGAGGTCCTGACCGACCTGATCGCGGTGCTGACCGCTGAGAAGGAGGCCGGCAAGGAGGGCGACTACGAGGGCTGGGTCGCGTTCGTGGCCGGGATCAAGAAGTCCTACCCGCTCGGCTACGACATCCCCGAGGACGGTCTCTCACCGCAGTACGTCATCGAGCGGCTCGGCAAGATCTCCTGCGAGGACACGATCTTCACCGCCGGCGTCGGCCAGCACCAGATGTGGGCCGCGCAGTTCATCGGCTACGAGCACCCCAACACCTGGATCAACTCCGGTGGCCTCGGCACGATGGGCTACTCCGTCCCGGCCGCGATGGGCGCGAAGGTCGGCTGCCCGGACTCCACGGTGTGGTCGATCGACGGCGACGGCTGCTTCCAGATGACCAACCAGGAGCTGGCCACCTGCGCGATCGAGGGCATCCCGATCAAGGTCGCGATCATCAACAACGACAACCTCGGCATGGTGCGCCAGTGGCAGACGCTCTTCTACGGTGAGCGCTACTCCAACACCAACCTGCAGTCCCACGGCCAGCCCAAGCGCATCCCCGACTTCCCCAAGCTGGCCGAGGCCATGGGCTGCGTCGGCCTGGCCTGCGACTCCGCCGAGGACGTCGACGCGACCATCGAGAAGGCCATGGAGATCAACGACATGCCCGTCGTCGTCGACTTCCGGGTCAACAAGGACGCCATGGTGTGGCCGATGATCGCCGCCGGCTCCTCCAACGACGAGATCCAGTACGCGCGCGACCTCGCGCCCGAGTTCGACGAGGACGACCTGTGATGAGCATCCAGCCCGTGAAGACCGGCGGCAAGCACACGCTGAGCGTCCTGGTCGAGAACAAGCCCGGCGTCCTGGCCCGTGTGGCCGCGCTCTTCTCGCGCCGCGGCTTCAACATCGAATCTCTCGCGGTGGGGCCGACCGAGCACGACGAGCTCTCCCGCATGACGGTCGTGGTCAATCTCGAGAACACCCCCCTCGAGCAGGTCACCAAGCAGCTCAACAAGCTGGTCGAGGTGATCAAGATCGTCGAGCTCGAGCCCGAGACGCGCGTCCAGCGCGCCCTCATGCTGGTCAAGATCACCGCCACCACGGAGACCCGCAGCCAGGTGCTCGACACCATCCAGCTCTTCCGGGCCAAGGTCGTCGACGTGTCCACCGACACCGTCATCGTCCAGCTGGCCGGCAACACCGGGAAGCTCAACGACTTCCTCCGGGTCATCGAACCCTTCGGTATCCGTGAGCTCTCCCAGTCCGGCATGGTCGGCATGGGCCGTGGCTCCCGGTCGATCTCCGAGCGCAGCCTGCGATCCGTGGCTGTGCCGGCTCCGCCTTCCGCGGTCTGAACCCCAACAAACACAACCTCTAAGGAGAAGCCCTCGTGGCTGAGATTTTCTACGACGACGACGCCGACCTCTCGCTGATCCAGGCGAAG
This sequence comes from Nocardioides sp. NPDC057577, assembly GCF_042801335.1. NCBI lineage: Bacteria > Bacillati > Actinomycetota > Actinomycetes > Propionibacteriales > Nocardioidaceae > Nocardioides > Nocardioides sp. NPDC057577. The sequence goes on from NZ_JBHVGB010000147.1 coordinate 9,700, forward strand.
AAGGTCGCCGTCATCGGCTACGGCAGCCAGGGCCACGCCCACGCGCTCAACCTGCGTGACTCCGGTGTGGACGTGCGCATCGGCCTGCAGCCCGGTTCGAAGTCGACCCCCAAGGCCGAGGAGGAGGGCTTCAAGGTCCTCGCGCCGGCCGACGCCGCCGCCGAGGCCGACGTGATCGTCATCCTCGCCCCCGACCAGCACCAGCGTGGTCTCTACAACGACCAGCTCGCGCCCCACGTGACCGCCGGCAAGACCCTCGTGTTCGGCCACGGCTTCAACGTGCGCTTCGGCTACATCAAGGCGCCCGAGGGCGTCGACGTGATCCTGGTCGCCCCGAAGGCCCCGGGCCACACCGTCCGTCGTGAGTACGTCGCCGGCCGGGGCATCCCGGACATCATCGCCGTCGAGCAGGACGCCTCCGGCTCCGCGTGGGACCTCGCGAAGTCGTACGCCAAGGGCATCGGTGGCACCCGCGCCGGTGTCATCAAGACGACCTTCACCGAGGAGACCGAGACCGACCTCTTCGGCGAGCAGGCCGTGCTCTGCGGCGGCGTGTCCCACCTGGTCCAGGCCGGGTTCGAGACGCTGACCGAGGCCGGCTACCAGCCCGAGATCGCCTACTTCGAGGTGCTTCACGAGCTCAAGCTCATCGTGGACCTGATGTGGGAGGGCGGCATCGCCAAGCAGCGCTGGTCGATCTCCGACACCGCTGAGTACGGCGACTACGTCTCCGGCCCGCGCGTCATCGCCCCCGCCGTCAAGGAGACGATGCAGCAGATCCTCGCCGAGATCCAGGACGGCTCCTTCGCCGCCCGTTTCATCGCCGACCAGGACAACGGTGCGGCCGAGTTCAAGAAGCTGCGCGAGGAGGAGGCCGGTCACCCGATCGAGGCCACCGGCAAGACCCTCCGCGCCCACTTCTCGTGGAGCCAGTCCGACGACGACTACACCGAGGGCAGCGCCGCCCGCTGACCGAAAACCACGCCGAGTCGGCGCGTTCTAACGCGCCGACTCGGCTGGTTTTGTGGTTAGGATGCGCCGACTCGGCGATTTACTTGACCTCGGACCTGAGGACGAGACGGAGGCCCACCAGCATCGGGATCACGAGCCAGATCAGGCCGGCGACGGCCAGCTGGGCCCACATCTTGTCGGTCATCTCGGAGTAGAGGTTCATGGTCGCCCAGTTGAGGTCGAACCAGGTGGCGTGCTCGGCCCACCAGGTGTTGGTCGAGGCCAGAGCCGAGGAGACGCCGGGCAGGACGAGGGCGTAGACGAAGTACGCCACGATCGCGGCCGGCGAGCTGCGGAAGATCGTGCCGAGCATGAAGCCCATGAACATGCCGATCTCGCTGGCCAGGGTCACCTGGGCGAGCTCGGTGAAGGAGATGTTCCACACCGGGTCGAGGTCCATGACGGCCGCCACACCGAGGTAGCCGAGCGCTCCGACGGCCGCCGCGACCGCGATGGCGACGACGCCGATCACGGCGGTGACGAGCGCCTTCGCGGCGATGACGCGCCCGCGGCCAGGCACCAGGGTGAAGGTGGTCAGGGCGCTGCGGGCGCTCCATTCGCTGGTGACCGCCAGCACCGCGATCATCGGCAGGACCACCGACATCGGCATTCCCCAGGCGCTGGCGAAGCCCTCGTAGTCGAGGTTGTCGGCGTCGACGAAGATGATCGTCACCGCGGTCGCGGCCAGCGAGAGCACGACCAGGCTGGCCATCAGCCAGAACCCCGAGCGGGTGTCGAACATCTTGCGCAGCTCGATGCCGGCGATCCGGCCGAAGGGGATCGGGGCGGGCACGGCCCGCTCGCGGCGGCGTACCGCCTCGGGGTTGCGTCCGGCCGGGGTGGCCGGTTCAGGGGCGAGGGTCGTGGTGCTCATGCTGCCTTTCCTTTCGATGAGTGCAGCCCTTCCGGGGTCTCGAGGTGGTCGCGCTGGGTCTCGGCGGTCAGCTGGAGGAACATCTCCTCCAGCCCGGCACCGTCGGCGGCGCGGAGCTCGGTCAGCACGAGCCCGGTGTCGAAGGCGACCTGGCCGACGGTGGTGAGGTCGGCGTCGCTGAGGACGGCCCCCTCGGTGGTGATCTCGGCGGTGTGGCCGACCCGCTGGAGCGCCCGGCCGAGTGAGGTGGGATCACTGGAACGGGCGTACGTCTCGCCGCTGGCGAGCAGCTCCTGCTTGGTGCCCTGCGCCACGATCCGGCCGTTGCCGATGACCACGATGTCGTCGGCGATCACCTCGATCTCGTGCAGCAGGTGCGAGGAGAGCAGCACGGTGCCGCCGTCGTCGGCGAAGCCGCGCAGCAGGTCGCGCATCCAGCGGATGCCGGCCGGGTCGAGGCCGTTGGCCGGCTCGTCGAGGATCAGCACCTCGGGGTCGCCGATCAGGGCCGTCGCGATCCCGAGCCGCTGCCGCATCCCGAGGGAGTAGTTGCGTACCCGACGCCCGGCCTCCTCCTCGGTCAGGCTGACCCGGTCGAGAGTCTCGGCGACGCTGGACTTCGCCAGCCCCATGGTGCGGGCCGCCAGGGTGAGGATCTCGCGGCCGGTGCGCCCGCCGTGCTGGGCCGAGGCGTCCAGCAGCACCCCGACCTCGCGACCGGGGTTGGGCAGCTGGGAGAAGTGACGGCCGAGCAGGTGTGCGCTGCCGGAGGACGGATCGGTGAGTCCGACCAGGATGCGCATGGTCGTGGACTTACCGGCGCCGTTGGGGCCGAGGAAGCCGGTCACCCGGCCGGGCTCGGCGGTGAAGGTCACGTTGTCGACGGCCGTGAACCTGCCGTACCTCTTGGAGAGGGCATCGATCTGGATCATGCTCCGAGCCTCGTCCGACTCGGGCCCCTGGCGCTTCGGGCAGATCCCTGGCGGATCCCTGGTGGGTTCTAGGCGCTTCCCCTGATCTCCCCTGAGACCGTCTCAGGGGCCCTGCTCATGAGGCACAGCGGTCCGCTGCGGAATGTTTCGTACCGAACGAAACGTTCTCGCCACATGCGTATTGATGTCTGGTCCGATGTCGTCTGTCCCTGGTGCTACATCGGCAAGCGCCACCTCGAGGAAGCCCTGGAGCGCTTCGAGCACAGCGACGACGTCGAGATCGTCTACCACTCCTTCGAGCTCGACCCGACCGCGCCGCAGGTGCCGGTGGAGACCACCGTCGAGGCCCTGGCGAAGAAGTTCGGCGCCTCCGTGGACGAGGCCCGTGAGCTGATGAAGCGTGCGAACGTCCCCGCAGCTGCAGCCGGCCTGGAGTTCCGTCACGAGGACACCCCGCACGCGCGCACCATCGACGCCCACCGGCTGCTCCACCTGGCCAAGGCCGAGGGCAAGCAGGCCGTGCTCAAGGAGGAGCTGCTCGCCGCGTACTTCACCCGCGGTGAGTCGATGGGCGACCACGCCGTCCTGAAGGACGCCGCGGTGAACGTCGGTCTCGACGCCGGCCGCGTGGACGAGGTGCTCGCGGGCGAGGAGTTCTCCGGCGACGTGCAGGCCGACATCGACCAGGCCCGCGCCTACGGCGCGACCGGGGTGCCGTTCTACGTCGTGGAGGGGAAGTACGGCGTCTCCGGCGCCCAGCCGACCGACCTGTTCAGCCAGCTCCTGGAGAAGGTCTACGCCGAGACGAAGCCGGCCCTCACGATCGTCGGTGACGGCGATGCCTGCGGGCCTGACGGCTGCGCGATCTGACCAGGGACAAATCTCGGTCCCGGGCTACAAGGTGAGCCTTGCCTAAGGTTACGCTGCGGGAATGCTGCCAACGTTCGTCATCGGCCTGCGCGAGGGGCTCGAGGCGGCGCTGATCGTCTCGATCATCGCCACCTTCCTGCGCCGTAACGGCGCCCCGCTGCGCGGGCTGTGGATCGGGGTCGGTGCCGGCATCGGGTTGAGCATCGCCGTCGGGGTCGCGCTGCGGCTCCTCGAGCAGGCGTTGCCGCAGCGGCAGCAGGAGATGCTCGAGTGCGTGATCGGCGTGATCGCCATCGTCTTCGTGACCGGGATGATCCGCTGGATGCACACCCACGCCCGCACGCTGAAGGGTGACCTCGAGCAGGCGGCCGCCGCCGCGCTGACCACGGGGACGCTGGCCGCGATGGCGGTGATGGGCTTCCTGGCCGTGCTGCGCGAGGGCTTCGAGACCTCGGTCTTCCTGCTCGCGACGATCCAGAACGCCACCAGCGCCCCCGCCGCGATCCTCGGCGCACTGCTCGGGCTGGCGATCGCGATCGGTCTCGGCTGGGGGATCTATGCCGGCGGCCTGCGGCTCAACCTGAAGGTGTTCTTCCAGGTCACCGGCGTGTTTCTGGTCTTCGTGGCGGCAGGTCTGGTGATGTTCGCGCTGCGCACCGGGCACGAGGCGGGCTGGGTCACCGTCGGCCAGGGCGCCACCGTCGACCTGTCCGGGCTGATCCCCAACGGCTCGGTGCGCTCGGCACTGATCACCGGGATCCTCGGCATCCCCGCCGACCCGCGGGTGATCGAGGTGCTCGGCTGGTTCGCCTACCTGGTGCCGATGCTCGCGATGCTCCTCCTGCCCGCGCACCTGCGGCCAGGAACCGCGCTCGCCCGACGGCTGCGGATCGGCGGCGCCGTCGTCGCGATCGTCAGCGCGGCCGCCCTCTTCCTCCTCGTGCCGCTGCCGAGCGTCGAGGTGCCTCGCGAGGCCCCGCTGGCGGACGGACGTACGGCGGTGCTGGCCGTCACCGGCGACCGGGCGACCCTGACCGCGGACAGCGAGAAGATCGAGCTGGCCGACCCGTCCGATCACACCGGCACCGCGGACACCGCCTGGTACGCGGAGGGCTCCGGGGAGCTGCCGGCCACGCTCACCGCCCAGGACCTGCTGACCTACACCGGCGACCGGATCCCGGTCGGTCTCAACCTCAACACCGCCCCAGGCCCCTACGAGGCCCGCTGGACCGACACCACCCGCCACACGGTGCTGACCCGCGACGATGGTCTGGTCGACGTACGCACCTCCGGCAAGCTCGTGCTGACCATCGAGTCCGGCGGACTGACCTCACCGCGCACCTTCACCGTCGACGGGGCCGTGCTGCAGGTCGAGGAGACCTACGCGAAGGACCTGACCGAGAAGATTGCCGAGGCGGACCGGGCCGCCCACGACCGGCTGCTGTGGAAGCACTGGGTGCCGGTCGCCCTCATCGTCCTCGCGGGGCTGCTGCTGTGGCAGTCCCTGCGCAGGTCCGGCCGCGGCACCCCACCGCCAGCCGTCAACGACCCCGGCCGCGAACGGGGCCAGGAGTCATCAGTGGAAGGAACCACCCATGTCGCGTAAGGCGATCTCCGTTGCAGCACTCACCGCGCTGTGCCTCACCGGGCTAGCTGCCTGTGGCAGCGACTCCGACGACTCGGCCTCGCCGAAGAAGAAGGGCGCCGGCCAGGTCGCAGTGAAGCTGGTCAGCGGCTCCGCCGGTGACGCCTGCGAGCTCGACACCGACACCGCCGCCGCCGGGCCGGTGACCTTCACGGTCACCAACGAGTCGGCCGCTGGTGTGACCGAGGTCGAGCTGATGGATGGCCAGAAGATCCTCGGCGAGAAGGAGAATCTCGCTCCCGGCCTCCCCGGTGCCTCCTTCACCCTGACCCTCGGTGGTGGCGACTACGAGTTCTACTGCCCGGGCGCCGCCGAGGAGCGGATCCCCTTCACGGTGACCGGTGAGGCCGCCGCCGCCCCGACCGGCGACACCGCCGAGCTGCTCGCCGCGGGCGCGAAGGACTACACCACCTACGTCAACACGCAGCTCGACGCGATGATCACCGGCGTCGAGAACCTCCAGAAGGCCGTCGACTCCGGCGACGTGGCCGCCGCGCAGAAGGCCTACGCCGATGCCCGCCCCTTCTACGAGAAGATCGAGTCCGACGTCGAGGGCTTCGTGATGGACGGCTTCGACCCGACCGACAACAAGGGCAACCTCGACTACCTGATCGACATGCGCGCCTCCAACCTCGACGAGGCAGTCGGATGGAGCGGCTTCCACGCCGTCGAGCGCGACCTGTTCGAGGCGAAGAAGATCACCGACCAGACCAAGACGTACGCCGCCGACCTGGTCACCAACGTCACCAAGCTCGCCGAGGTGGGCAAGACGCTGGAGTTCAAGCCCGAGGACCTCGCCAACGGCGCCGCCGCGCTGCTCGAGGAGGTCCAGTCGGGCAAGATCACCGGCGAGGAGGAGGCCTACAGCCACATCGACCTGGTCGACTTCGCCAACAACGTCGAGGGTGCCCAGCAGGCCTACGCCGCGCTCCGTCCGGGGCTGGAGAAGATCGACGCCGAGCTGGTCGCGACCATCGACGAGCGGTTCACCGCGGTGACCGACGACCTCGAGGGCTACAAGGACCCCGCGGCCCTGGGCGGCTACCAGGCCTACACTGCCGAGCTGAAGGCCTCCGACGGCAAGAAGCTCTCCGCGACCGTCCAGTCGCTGCAGGACGTGCTCGGACGCCTGGCGGAGAAGGCAGCGACGGCCTGATGTCCACCGAAGGCAAGGGCTTCTCCCGGCGCCG
>NZ_JBHVGB010000148.1:0-16198 GCF_042801335.1 Nocardioides sp. NPDC057577
GGGGTCACCAGGTGACCCCAGCACTCCCACGTTCCGTATTCGGAGCTCAGCCGATCCGGTCGGAGAGGGAGACGACGATGCCCTCCGGGCCGCGGACGTACGCCATCCGCACGATGTTCTCGTGCACTCCGACGCCGCCGACGAGCCCGTAGCCGTCGGCGGCCAGCCGCTCCAGCTCCGCGTCGAGGTCGTCGACCTCGAAGCAGACGTTGCGCAGGCCCAGCTCGTTGGCCATCGCTCCGGGCGAGCCCGGGGTGTGGTCGGGGCGGACGAAACGGGCCAGCTCGAGGGCGGTGCCGCCACCAGGCGGCCGCAGCATCACGACCTCGCAGCGGGCTCCGGGGATCCCGCACACCGTGTCGATGAACTCGCCCTCCACGAACGTTCGGCCCTCGATCTCCAGGCCGAGGCCGACGAAGAACTCCGCGGCCGTGTCGATGTCGGCGACGGTGACGCCGATGTGGTCGAACCGCAACTGCTGTGTCATGACTCTCATCCTTGTGCTCGTCGGGTGTCTCTGCCCGGTGAACGAGGCCGGGAGGCCGTTCTCTACATCCCAGGGTGGTTGGTTAGGGTCGCTGTCCGTGGAGGTCGAGGGCTCGCCGTGGCGACGAGGGAGGCTGCTCGCCTTCATCGCGGTGCTGCTCGCGGTGGTGATCGGGCTGCACGGGCTGGTGCCCAACCGCTGGGGCAACCTGGGTTCGCTGGTCGCGACGTTCCTGCCGTGGCTCGTCCTGGCGGTTCCGGTGCTGATCCTTGCGGCGGTCCTACGGCGGTCGGCCCTCGCCGCGCTGCTCGCGCTGACCCCGCTCGCCGCCTGGTTGGGTGTGTTCGGCCCTCAGCTGATGCCCGTCGAGCCGGCGGCGTACGACCTCACGGTCGTGCAGCACAACGTCGCCGACGACAACCACGATGTCGAGGGGACCGTCGAGATCCTGCTGGCCGAGGATCCTGACATCGTGGCGCTCGAGGAGCTCACCTCCGAGAACCTCCCGCGCTACGAGGCTGCGCTGGGCCAGAGGTTCGAGCATCACACGACCCAGGGCACCGTCGGGCTCTGGTCGCGTCACCCGATCTCGGAGCGTACCCGGGTCGACATCCGTCCCGCGGGCATCGAGGCATCCTGGGACCGATGCCTGCGAGCGGTCGTCCAGACCCCGGAGGGCGAGGTGACCGTCTATGTGGCGCACCTTCCCTCCGTCCGGCTGGGCCCGCGCGGGCTCGCGGCGAACAGCCGCAACCGGAGCGCCGAGCTGCTGGCCGAGGCGATCGCCGAGGACCCGGCGCGGGAGGTGCTGCTGGCCGGCGACCTCAACGGGAACCTGATGGATCCGGGGCTCGCCCCGCTCACTGACCAGGTCTCGCGCGAGGAGCACGGCTTCCGGTTCACCTTCCCCTCGGCGTTGCCCGTCGTGCAGCTCGACCATGTCCTCGCACGTGGTGCCGAGGTGACGGAGCTGAAGGTGCTTCCACGATCCGGCAGCGACCATCTGCCGGTGGTGGCGTACGTGTCGCTGGGTCAGTGACCGGAGAGCTGTCCGGTCAGCCGCTCGTGCCGGTCGGCGCTGGACCGGTTCAGACCGACGATGCGTACGGACTTGTTCTTGGCTTCGTACTTGTGGGTGATCGCGTCGAGGGTCGCGACCGTGGAGGCGTCCCAGATGTGGGAGTCGGAGAGGTCGATGACGATCTCGTCGGGGTCATCGGCGTACTCGAACTGGGTGTAGAGGTCGTTGCTCGAGGCGAAGAAGAGCTCGCCGGAGACCCGGTAGATGGCCTGCACGCCGCCATCGGCGTCCTCCACGAGCTCTCGGTGCGTCTTGGTCAGATGCGCGACACGGCGCGCGAACAGAGTCATCGCGACCAGAACCCCGACGATGACACCGATCGCGAGGTTGTGGGTCGCGACGGTGAACGCGACGGTCGTGAGCATCACCGCCGTCTCCGAGAGCGGCATCCGCCGCAGGGTGGCGGGCCGGACCGAGTGCCAGTCGAAGGCGCTGACCGAGACCATGATCATCACCGCGACCAGGGCGGCCATCGGGATCAGCGCCACGGTGTCGCCGAACCCGACGACGAGGATGAGCAGGAAGAGGCCGGCGAGGAAGGTGGACAGGCGCGTACGGGCGCCGGAGACCTTGACGTTGATCATCGTCTGGCCGACCACCGCGCAGCCGCCCATGCCACCGAAGAGGCCGGTGATCAGGTTCGCGAGGCCCTGAGCGCCGGCCTCGCGGGTCTTGTCGGAGTGGGTGTCGGTGATGTCGTCGACGAGCTTGGCGGTCATCAACGACTCGAGCAGGCCGACCAGAGCCATGCCCAGGGCGTACGGGGCGATGATCTGCAGCGTGTCGAGGCTGAGAGGTACGTCGGGGAGGAACCAGGTCGGCAGGCTGTCGGGCAGATCGCCCTGGTCACCGACGTTCGGCACGTCGACCGCGCCGAGGACGGTGAAGGCGGTGAGTGCGACGATCGCGACCAGCGGCGCCGGGATCACCTTGTTGATCCGCGGGAACCCCACGATGACGGCGATGCCGACGGCGATCATCGGGTAGACGGCCCAGGGCACGTCGACCATGTGGACGAGCTGCGCCTGGAGGACGAGGATCGCGAGCGCGTTCACGAAGCCGACCATCACCGAGCGGGGGAGGAAGCGCGTCAGCCGGGCCACCCCGACCAGCGCCAGGCCGATCTGGATCAGACCGCCCAGGAGCACCGTCGCGATCAGGTAGTCGTAGCCGTGGTCCCGCATCACCGGCGCGATCACCAGCGCGACCGCTCCGGTGGCCGCCGAGATCATCGCCGGTCGCCCGCCCAGGAACGAGATCGCCACCGCCATCGTGAACGAGGCGAACAGCCCGACCCGCGGGTCGACCCCGGCGATGATCGAGAACGAGATCGCCTCGGGGATCAGCGCGAGCGCGACGACGAGACCCGCCAGCACCTCCGTACGCAGCAGGCGCGGTGAGCGCAGCGCGGCGAGCACGGTGGGCTCGGCCGGCCCGGAGGTGGCCAGGGGTGAAGGCACTGAGGACGGTCCGATCGGTCGCGGCTGGCAGGATGGGCAGGACGAGAGAACGGTACTCTCACGTAACGTAAGGGTTGGCGTCGTCGACCGTGTGAGAAGGGACACCATGACGCGCAGTGCTGCCCCCGAAGGGGCGATGCAGATCGGCGAGGTCGCTGCGCGCACCGAGCTGTCGCTGCGCAGCCTTCGGCACTGGGAGGAGGTCGGCCTGCTGAGTCCCTCGGGGCGCAGCGAGGGCGGCTTCCGGCTCTACACCGAGGATGACGTCGACAAGATCCTGGTGATCCGCCGGATGAAGCCCCTCGGCTTCAGCCTCGAGGAGATGAAGGCGGTCATGGTCGACATCGAGATCCTGCGCGGGTCCGCGCCCGACCCTGCCGACGCCACCGCGGCTCGCGAGCGCCTCGCCGCGGTTCGCGCAGAGGCCGGCGTACGCCGCGAGAAGCTGGAACGACAGCTGGGGATGGCGGACGAGTTCATCGCGATTCTCAGGCGCGAGCTGCACTGACGTTCCGGAGGGTGGTCCGCCCCGCCGTGTCGTACCTCTGAACGCCTCCGGAGTGACCGCCGACCGTCTAGGGTTTCAAGTATGGACAGGCGCATCTTCGGCATCGAGAACGAGTACGGCGTGACCTGCACGTTCCGCGGCCAGCGGCGGCTGAGCCCGGACGAGGTGGCCCGCTATCTCTTCCGCAAGGTGGTGAGCTGGGGCCGCAGCTCGAACGTGTTCCTCCGCAACGGCGCGAGGCTCTACCTCGACGTCGGCTCCCACCCCGAGTACGCCACGCCCGAGTGCGACGACGTGATCTCGGTCGTCACCCACGACAAGGCGGGGGAGCGGATCCTGGAGGGCCTGCTCCTCGACGCCGAGCAGCGGCTGCACGACGAGGGCATCGCCGGCGACATCTATCTGTTCAAGAACAACACCGACTCGGCCGGCAACTCCTACGGCTGCCACGAGAACTACATGGTCAGCCGCGCCGGGGAGTTCTCCAAGCTCGCCGACGTGCTCATCCCGTTCCTGGTCACCCGTCAGCTCATCGTCGGCGCCGGCAAGGTCACCCACACCCCGCGGGGTGCCGGCTTCGCGGTCTCTCAGCGTGCCGAGCACATCTGGGAGGGCGTCTCGTCGGCGACGACACGGTCCCGGCCGATCATCAACACCCGCGACGAGCCGCACGCGGACGCCGAGAAGTACCGGCGACTCCACGTCATCGTCGGTGACTCGAACATGTCCGAGACCACCACGATGCTCAAGATCGCGAGCTGCCACCTGGTGCTGCGGATGATCGAGGAGGGCGTCGTCCTGCGCGACATGACGATGGAGAACCCGATCCGCGCCATTCGCGAGATCGCCCACGACCTGACCGGCCGCCGCAAGGTGCGACTGGCCAACGGCCGTGAGGCCAGTGCGCTGGACATCCAGAACGAATACCTGTCCAAGGCGCGCGAGTTCGTCGACCGCCGCGAGATCACCGACCCGACCATGCTCGCCTCCCTCGACCTGTGGGAGCGCGGCCTGAAGGCGATCGAGTCCGACGACCTCTCCCTGGTCGACCGCGAGATCGACTGGGTGATCAAGTGGAAGCTGATCGACCGCTACCGCGCCAAGCACGGCATCCCGCTGGGCCACGCGCGCGTCGCCCAGCTCGACCTCGCCTACCACGACATCCACCGCAACCGCGGCCTCTACTACCTGCTGGAGAAGAAGGGCGCTGTCAAGCGCGCCACCACCGACCTGAAGATCTTCGAGGCCAAGTCGGTGCCGCCGCAGACCACGCGAGCAAGGCTCCGCGGCGAGTTCATCAAGAAGGCCCAGGAGCGCCGCCGCGACTTCACCGTCGACTGGGTCCACCTCAAGCTCAACGACCAGGCCCAGCGCACGGTGCTGTGCAAGGACCCGCTCAAGGCGTACGACGAGCGCGTCCAGCGGCTCATCGACGGCATGTGAGGCTCCTGCCGGGGTGGCTTCGCCGCGGTGTAACCACCGGGCGGATATGGTGTGCTCCGCTGTCGTCTGTCTCTATTTCACGTCACGAAGGTTTGCACTGTGCCCACTGCTCCTCGGCCTCGTCTGCGCCACGCGCTGAGCGCGCTGGCCGTCACCCTGCTCATCCCGGCTCTGGTCGCCTGCGGCGGCGAGGAGAAGACGGGGTACGGCGACGAGACCGTCTCCGGCTTCGACGGCGTCACGGTCTCGGCCGCGGTCGACAAGGCGCCCACGCTGAAGTGGGAGTCTGCGATCGCCTACCCCAAGGACCCCAAGGTCAAGACGTTGACCGAGGGCGAGGGTGAGGAGATCCCGGAGGGTCGCGGCGTGTTCGCCAAGATCTACATCGGCAACGCCACCACCCTGGACAAGGACTGGGCCTACGAGAGCCAGGCCGCCGAGGGTGAGGAGCTCCCGGCGGACAAGCCGTGGAGCACCATCTTGAAGGGTGCCAAGGTCGGCGACCGGATCGAGGCCATCGTCGGCTCGGCCGACCTGCTCGGCGAGGGCGGCAACCCGCAGATGGGCATCGGCAACCACGACACGCTGCTGGTCGTCGTCGACGTGGTCAAGGCCGCCGCCGACAAGACGCCGCACGACGTCGACGCCTCCGAGCTCCCCAAGGTCGTCGAGAAGAACGGCAAGCCGACCGGCTTCGACTTCACCGGCATCGCCAAGCCGAAGGCCGACGACGGGCTCAAGCGAGTCATCGTCACCGAGGGCGACGGCGAGGAGATCACCACCGACCAGACGGTCACCGCCAACTACCTCGGCATGACCTACGGCGCCAAGAAGCCCTTCGACGAGAGCTTCAGCAAGGAGGCCGTGCCGTTCGCCCTCAACCAGGTGGTCGCGGGCTGGACCAACGGCCTGGAGGGCGTCAAGGTCGGCAGCCGTGTTCTGCTGCAGATCCCGCCGGAGCTGGGCTACGGTGCTGAGGACAAGCCGGGCCAGGGCGGCACGCCGGGCATCCCTGCGAACAGCACGCTCTACTTCGTCATCGACGTCGTCAAGGCCGAAGCCACCGCGGCGACGCCGTAGCAGAGTCTCTAGGGGGAGAAACACACCGTGGCGGCGGGTAAGACCGAGCGGTTGATGAACCTGCTCATCATGCTGCTCGTGCAGCGTGACAACGTGTCGAAGGAGCGGATCCGCGAGGTCCTCTACCCGTCGTCCCACGGTGAGGCGTTCGAGAAGATGTTCGAGCGCGACAAGGAAGAGCTGCGCAGCCTCGGTGTGCCGATCGAGACCGGCGTGATCGACTCCTTCTTCGAGGACGAGATCGGCTACCGGGTCAGTCCCGAGCAGTTCGCGCTGCCGCCGATCACCCTCGAGGCCGACGAGCTCGCGGTGGTCGCCCTGGCCACCAAGGTCTGGGAGAACGCCTCGATGGCGGAGGCGACCACGGAGGCCGTACGCAAGCTCAACGCCGCCGGGCTCGAGACCGACGTCTCGGCGCTGGAGATCGTCCAGCCGCGCCTGGCCGCGGAGGAGGGCTCCTTCGACGTCTTCGTGGCCGCGACCCAGGACCGGCAGGTCGTCGAGTTCGACTACCGCGGGTCACGGGCCGCCGAGCCCTCCCATCGGCGGCTGCAGCCGTGGGGCGTGGTGCGCTACTCGGGCCGCTGGTACGCCGTCGGCCATGACGTCGACCGCGACGACACCCGCATCTTCCGGCTCTCCCGCGTCCTGGGGGAGGCTCGGGCGGTCGGTGACTTCGATGCCTTCGAGGTCCCGGCAGAGGTGGACGTACGCGATATCGCACGAACACTGGCGCCGGCGCCGCCGACGGGGAAGGCCGTCCTGCTGCTGCGGCAGGGGAGCGGCTACACGCTGCGCAGGGCCGCCGACTCCACCGAGCCCGGGGTGACCGGTCCCGACGGCAGCGACGACTGGGACCGCGTGGTGCTGACCCGGGTGCCCGCCGACCTGGTCGGGGCGGTGCTGGGGCACGGCCCCGACGCCTACGTCGAGGAGCCCGAGGACCTGCGCCGCGAGGTCGGGGCCCGGCTCGAGCGGCTGGTCGCGCGCCTGGACGGAGCCGACCGATGAGCGCCACAGGGGCGAACGCGACGGGTGCCAAGGGGCAGGTGGGACGCCTCCTGACGCTGGTTCCCTACCTCTACTCCCAGATCGAGGACGTACGCCTCGACAAGGCCGCCGCCGACCTCGGCGTCGAGGAGAAGCAGCTGGTCAAGGACCTGCAGGTGCTGTTCATGTGCGGCCTGCCCGGCGGCTACCCCGACGACCTGATCGACGTCGACATCGACGCCTTGACCGAGCCCGACGGTGACCGGGTCATCCGGATCTCCAACGCCGACTACCTCGACCGCCAGCTGCGGCTCACCCCGATCGAGGCCACCGCCGTGATCGTCGCGCTGCGCGCGCTGCGGGGCGGAGCTGTGGCTGCCGAGACCAAGGAGGTCGTCGACCGCACGCTCGCCAAGCTCGAGCAGGCGGCCGCCGAGGGCGCCGCGGCGCAGGTCGACCCCGGCGAGGAGCCGGTCGACGCCTCGCTCGTCCAGATCCATGCCGCGATCGCGACCGCGATCGACCAGGGCCGACAGGTACGCATCGACTACTGGGTCCCGGCGCGCGACGAGGAGTCGTCCCGCGTCGTCGACCCCCGCGCCCTGGTCTCGATCCGTGACATCGAATATCTCGATGCCTGGTGCCACACCGCCGAGGCGCCGCGCAGCTTCCGTCTCGACCGGATCAGGGGTGCCGAGGTGCTCGATACGCCGATCGTGGCCGCTCCGGAGGCGGGTGACGGAGCACGCCTCGACGACGAGAGCGGGTCGGTGCTGCGTACCGACTCGGGCACGGTGGTCCGGGTGCGACTGTCTCCGGAGGCTCGCTGGGTCGGCGAATACTATGCGGTGCTCGACCCGGTGGAGGTGCCGGGCGGCGGGCTCGAGGTGGGGCTGCGGGTCTACGACCAGCGCTGGCTCACCCGGTTGCTGCTGCGGCTGGCTCCCCATGCTGAGGTCCTCGACGAGCAAACGTTCACCGAATCGTTTGCCGCGTCTGCGCGACAGGCTCTCGGCCTGTACCGTACGGACGCGTAGACTTCTGACGTTCCCCCTAAGACGTAGATGAGGTAGTTCATGTTCACTCCATTGATCGGTATGCCGCAGGGAGCCGAGTGGCTCATCATCTTGGCGATCGTGATCCTCGTCTTCGGTGCCGCCAAGCTTCCTGAGCTCGCTCGCGGCACCGGCCAGGCGCTGCGCATCTTCAAGACCGAGACCAAGGGTCTTCGCGACGAGGACGAGAAGGAGAAGGGCGACAAGGCCGAGAAGCCGGCCGAGCTGACCGCCTCCGAGCAGGAGCGGATCGCCGAGCTCGAGCGTCGTGAGGCCGAGATCAAGGCCGAGCGCGAGCGCCTCTCCGGCAACTGAGGTCCACCTTGTCCATCGCTGGTGTTGTCGCGATCTTCAGCGGCGCCCCCAAGCACCCCATCGGCGACGACGGCCGGATGGCTCTCTCCGACCACCTGCGCGAGCTCCGCGGGCGGGTGATCAAGGCATCCTTGGCCCTAGTCGTCGGGTTCGTCGTCGCGCTGTTCTTCTTCGAGCAGCTCTTCGATCTGGTCATGGCCCCTTACCTCGAGGCCGTCAAGATGATGGACCGAGAGGGCGGAGCCGCCTCGCTGAGCTCCGTCAACGGTGCCGCGGGTGGCTTCATGCTCTACCTGAAGCTGTGCGGCCTGGCCGCGTTGATCGGCACCGCGCCGATCTGGCTCTACCAGATCTGGGCGTTCCTGGTGCCGGGGCTGCACGCGAACGAGAAGAAGATGTCGAGGATCTTCGTGGCCGTCGCCGGCCCGCTCTTCCTCGCCGGTGTCGTGCTGGGCTACGTCACCCTGCCCAAGGGCCTGGAGATCCTGTTCGCCTTCGTCCCCGACGGCCTGACCAACATCGTCGAGTTCAGCGAATACCTCAGCTTCCTGAGCCGTACGCTGCTGGTCTTCGGCATCGCCTTCGAGATCCCGGTCTTCGTGATCATGCTCAACCGCATCGGCGTGCTGCCGGGCGCGGCGCTGGCGAAGTACCGGGCATGGATCATCGTCGGCTCCTTCGTCTTCGCTGCCGTCGCGACCCCGTCCGGCGATCCGTTCACGATGACGATCATGGCCGGGCCGATGGTCGTCCTCTTCGGGGTCTCCGAGGTCATCGCTCGGACTCACGACAGACGGAAGGCCAGCAAGCGCAAGGACATGATCGGGGATCCTGACGTCCCGTCGGTGATCTGACCACTAGTCTTCACGACGTGACGCGCCAGATCGCCCTGCTCGCCAACCCCACCGCCGGCCGCGGCAACGCCGACCAGATCCTCGAGGCGGTCACCGCGAGGCTGTCAGCCTCGGGGGCCGTGGTCGAGCACCTGATCGGCGACGACGCCGAGCACGCTCTGGAGCTGGCCCGGAAGGCGGTCGAGGACGGGTTCGACACGGTCGTGAGCCTCGGCGGCGACGGCATGGTCCACGTCGCCGTCCAGGCGCTGGCCGGCACCGAGGTCGGTCTCGGCGTCGTCCCGCTCGGGACCGGCAACGACTTCGCGCGGGCGCTCGGGATCCCGGCCGGCGACCCGCTGGCGGCCGCCGACGTCGTCGTACGCAACCACCTGCGTCGCATCGACCTCGGCCGGACTGCACGCACCGCCTCGGGCTCCGCTTCGGCCGGGGACTCCTGGTTCGCGACGGTTCTGGCGGCCGGCTTCGACGCAGCGGTCAACGAGCGGGCCAACGCGATGAGGTGGCCCCACGGCGATCTCCGCTACACGCTCGCCGCGCTGTCGGTGATCCGCAGCTGGAAGCCGGTGCCCTACCGGCTCGAGATCGACGGTGTCGTCCGCGAGCAGGAGGCGATGCTGCTCGCGATCGCCAACACCGAGTCGTACGGGGGAGGTCTGCGGATCGCGGCGGAGTGCGACCCCACCGACGGGCTGTTGGACGCCATCCTCATCAAGCCGGTCTCACGGCTGGAGTTCCTGCGCGTCTTCCCGGGCGTACGCCAGGCCAAGCACCTCACTCATCCGGCCTTCGAGCGCATCCGTGCCCGCCGGATCAAGGCCTCCGCTCCCGGCGTGATCGCCTACAGCGACGGGGAGCGCCTCGGGCCGCTGCCGCTCGACGTCGAGTGCGTGCCGTCCGCTCTCGGCGTACTCGTGCCGCCGCCGTCCTGATTGTCGGTGTCGGTCGATAGGCTCGGCACCATGGACGCCTCGCCAGCGGAGAAGTACGCCGCGTATCAGCGTGACAAGGGCTACCCCGTCTTCCGGGACTTCGCCTCGCTCTACGACTTCGGGCTCGACGACTTCCAGATCGAGGCGTGCAAGGAGATCGAGGAAGGCAAGGGCGTCCTGGTCGCCGCACCGACCGGGTCGGGCAAGACGATCGTCGGTGAGTTCGCGATCCACCTGGCGCTCGCGACGGGTCGCAAAGCGTTCTACACGACGCCGATCAAGGCGCTCTCCAACCAGAAGTACAACGACCTCGTCAAGCGCTACGGTCCCGACCAGGTCGGCCTGCTGACCGGCGACAACGTCGTCAACGGCGAGGCGCCGGTCGTGGTGATGACCACCGAGGTGCTGCGCAACATGCTCTACGCGGGCTCGCAGACCCTGATGGGCCTCGGGTTCGTGGTGATGGACGAGGTCCACTACCTCGCCGACCGCTCCCGCGGCGCGGTCTGGGAGGAGGTCATCATCCACCTGCCCGAGTCGGTCTCGGTCGTCTCGCTGAGCGCCACCGTTTCCAACGCCGAGGAGTTCGGCGAGTGGCTCACCACGGTGCGTGGCGAGACCACCACGATCATCGAGGAGAAGCGGCCGGTGCCGCTCTACCAGCATGTGATGGCCGGGCGCCGGATCATGGACCTGTTCGCCTCCTCCGACGTCGACGCGGCGGCCGGGTTCGTCAAGGAGGGCGCCCCGGTCAACGGCGAGCTGATGAGGCTGGCGCGCGACGACTGGGCGGCCGGACGGATGACGGACCGGCGTACGCCCAAGGACAAGCGCAAGGGCAACGGAAACCGGCGTGTGGGCAACGGGCGGCGCGTCTGGATCCCGTCGCGCGTGGAGGTCATCACCGCGCTGCAGCGGGACAACCTGCTGCCGGCGATCAACTTCGTCTTCTCCCGGGTCGGCTGCGACGCCGCGGTCCAGCAGTGCATCCAGGCCAACCTGCGGCTGACCACGCCCGATGAGCGCGACGAGATCTTCGCCTACGTCGAGGAGGCCTGCGCAGACCTGCCCGACGAGGACCGCCACGTCCTCGGCTACCACGACTGGATCGACGGCCTGACCCGCGGCGTCGCCGCCCACCACGCCGGGCTGCTGCCGGCCTTCAAGCAGGTCGTCGAGGAGCTGTTCCTCCGCGGCCTGGTGAAGGCCGTCTTCGCGACCGAGACGCTCGCGCTGGGCATCAACATGCCTGCGCGGACGGTGGTCATCGAGAAGCTCTCGAAGTGGAACGGCGAGGCCCACGTCAACCTCTCGCCGGGCGAATACACCCAGCTCGTCGGCCGCGCCGGCCGCCGCGGCCTCGATGTCGAGGGCCACGGCGTCGTGCTCTGGCAGCAGGGGCTCAACCCGCGTGAGCTCGCCGGCCTCGCCTCGACGCGCACCTATCCGCTGCGCTCGAGCTTCAGGCCGTCCTACAACATGGCGGTCAACCTGGTGCACCAGTTCGGGCGGGCACGCTCGCGCGAGCTGCTGGAGCAGTCGTTCGCGCAGTTCCAGGCCGACAAGGCGGTCGTCGGGCTGGCCCGTCAGGTGCGCAAGGCCGAGGACGCCATGGAGGGCTACCAGGAGGCGGCGACCTGCGAGAAGGGCGACTTCATGGCGTACGCCGCGATCCGCCGCAAGATCTCCGACGTCGAGAAGTCCTCCTCCCGCGAGCGGCGTGCCGACCGTCGTGAGGAGATCATCGAGTCGCTCTCGAAGCTGAAGATCGGTGACGTGATCGACGTACCGACCGGCAAGTTCGCCGGTTATGCCGTGATCGTCGACCCGGGCTTCGACCCGGACGGGCCGCGTCCTTACGTGATCACCCAGGACCGGCAGGCCCGCCGCCTGGCGATGATGGACTTCAACGTGCCGATCGCCGCCCAGACCCGGCTGCGGGTGCCGAAGTCGTTCAACGGCCGCAACCCGCAGATGCGCCGCGACATGGCCTCCCGGCTGCGGGAGAAGACCCTCGACCTCCGCCCGGTGCCCTACGAGGGCTCGCCGACCGCCCGCAAGGAGCGCAAGAGCTCGGCGGAGACCCAGATCTCCGAGCTGCGCCGCGAGCTGAAGATGCACCCCTGCCACGACTGCCCCGACCGCGAGGACCACGCCCGCTGGGCCGAGCGCTGGTTCAAGCTCTCGCGTGACACCGACACGCTGCGACGCCGGGTGGAGGCGCGCACCAACACGGTCGCGCGCACCTTCGACCGGGTCTGCGAGGTGCTGGTCGCCCTCGACTACCTCGAGGGCGAGACGGTCACCGAGCGCGGCACCCACCTGATGCGGCTCTACTCCGAGATGGACTTGGTCGCCGCCGAGGCGCTCCGCGAGGGCCTGTGGGACGACCTGACCCCCTCCGAGCTCGCCGCCGCCCTCTCGGTTCTGGTCTACGAGGCCCGCCGCGCCGACGACGCCACCCCGCCCCGCCTCCCCGGCGGCCGGGTCAAGGACGTCATCGCCGAGACCGTGCGGCTGTGGGGTCAGCTCGACGCCCTCGAGCGCGACCACAAGCTCGACTTCCTCCGCCAGCCCGACCTCGGCTTCGCCTGGGCCGCCTACCGCTGGGCCGAGGGCGACGACCTCGACGACGTCCTCGAGGTCGTCGAGCTCGCCGCCGGCGACTTCGTACGCTGGATGAAGCAGCTCATCGACATGTGCGGCCAGGTCGCCGACGCCGCCGGCGACGTGCCTCTGCGTCGTACTGCCCGGCAGACCATGGACCTGCTCAAGCGGGGTGTCGTGGCGTATTCCTCGGTGGTGGAGTAGGGAGCTTTCGTTGTTGCCGTTTCGCGGACAGGACTCCGGGGGATCGCTAGGGTCCGACCGTGCAGAAGCAGGCGAAGGTGGTCGCATTCGGCGGTCGGTCATGGGCCATCTTCATGGGAGCCGGGATGGTGTGGGGACTCCTGATCTGGACCGTGATGTTCCTGGAGTTCCGCGGTGCGCTTCCAGTACCGATGGGGCGGGTCATGGACATCAACATCCTGATCGGTGTCGCGGTCTTCGGCGGTTGGTTCCTGCTCCGACGTGGCCGTCTCGAGGTCAGGGACGACGGGCTGGCGCTGTCCGGTCCACTCGGTTCGCGAGTGGTTCCCTGGTCAGACCTCACTGTCGTTGAGCCGACCTGGGCCTGGCAGTGGGTGCGCTGCCGTGACGCCGACGGTCGAGTCACACTCAGGCTCACGACGTCGAGGTGGTACCCCCGCCTGCAGCACCAGATCCGCGAGCACAACAAGGAGCTGGCCACCCGGCTCTGGTACTGCAGCCGGGTCGACTGAAGCTCGATGGACTTGGTGAAATATGATGGGCGGGTGGATGTCTCTCCCTACGATGCTCTGCTGTTCGTCTCTTTCGGGGGGCCGGAGAAGACCGAGGACGTGGTGCCGTTCCTGGAGAACGTGACCCGGGGACGGGGGATCCCGCGGGAGCGGCTGGTCGAGGTCGGGCAGCACTACTTCGATCGGGGCGGGAAGTCGCCGATCAACGACCAGAACCGGGCCTTCCTGGCGGCGCTGCGTAGCGACCTGGCCGAGCACGGGATCGACCTTCCGGTCTACTGGGGCAACCGCAACTGGGACCCCTACCTGAGCGACACGCTCGCGCAGATGCGGGCCGACGGGATCAAGCGGGCCGCGGTCTTCGCCACCAGCGCCTACTCGTCCTACTCCTCGTGCCGGCAGTACCGCGAGAACCTCTTCGAGGCATGCGACAAGAGCGGCGAGGTCGAGAGCGCCCCGGTGCTCGACAAGCTGCGGCGCTACTACAACCACCCCGGCTTCGTGGCGCCGGTCGTCGACGGCGTGCTCGCCTCTCTCCAGGACCTGCCCGAGGACGAGCGCGACGGGGCGTGGATCCTCTTCGTGACCCACTCGATCCCGACCTCGATGAACGACAACGCCGGCCCCGACGGCAATGCGTACGTCGCCCAGCACCTCGACGTCGCGACGGTGATCGCCGAGCAGGTGGCCGAGGCGCGCGGCGTCGCGCACGAGTGGGATCTCGTCTACTGCAGCCGCTCCGGGGCCCCGCACATCCCGTGGCTCGAGCCGGACGTGAACGACCACCTCGAGGCGCTGGCGGAGAAGGGCACGTCGGCCGTCGTGATGTGCCCGGTCGGCTTCGTCTCCGACCACATGGAGGTCGTCTACGACCTCGACACCGAGGCGATGGACACCGCCGAGAAGCTCGGGATCCACGCCCGCCGCAGCGCGACGGCCGGAGAGGACCCGCGCTTCGTGGCTGCCGTACGCGACCTGCTCCTCGAGCGCGCCGCTGCAGAGCGTGGTGAGGCCCCTGAGCGGCCTACCGTCGGTGACCTGGGCCCCGGGCCCGACCGCTGTCCCGCAGGCTGCTGCTTCAACCAGCGTTCGCAGCTGCCGACGCTGTCGGGAGAGGACTCGCCCCAGTACTCCGAGTGATCGGCCGCGGCATAGGGTCGGCTTCATGACAGAGGATCCATCGCCGGCTCAGCCCGCCCCGCAGCGCCCAACTCCTAAGGCCGGAGACCTGCTCGCGCTCGCGGTTGCGACCGCCCGTGCGGCCGCCGATCTCGTCCGCGAGCGGGCCGCCGGCGTGGTCGAGGTCGCGGCCACGAAGTCCACCGCGACCGATGTGGTCACCGAGGCCGACCGGGACACCGAGGCGCTGATCCGGCGGCTGATCTCCCAGGAGCGTCCGGAGGACGCCTTCTTCGGCGAGGAGGGAGAGGAGACCATGGGCACCAGCGGCGTGCGCTGGATCGTCGACCCGATCGACGGCACCGTCAACTTCCTCTACGGCCTGCCGAGCTACGCGGTCTCGATCGCGGCCGAGTACGCCGGCGAGGTCGTCGCCGGAGCGGTCGTGGACGTGCCCCGCGGCACCCTCTACGCCGCCTTCCGGCAGCCGGACGGATCGGTCGCCGCGGTCAAGGACGGCGAACCCATCGGCGTACGTCAGCCCGCCGAGCTGGGGCAGCGGCTGATCGCCACCGGCTTCTCCTACGACGCCGAGCTCCGCCGGGTTCAGGCCGAAGCGTTGGTCCGTTTGCTCCCGGTCGTACGTGACGTTCGTCGCATCGGCTCGGCGGCCCTGGACATCTGCGGGGTGGCCGAGGGGACCCTCGACGGCTACCTCGAGGAAGGACTGCATCTGTGGGACCACGCCGCGGCCGGTCTGGTGGCGGAGGCCGCTGGTGCTCGTTGGGAGGCGACGACCGGCATCAGCGGTCGCCGGTTCGTGATCGTCGCACCGGCCCATGGCTACGATGAACTACGGAAAGCGGCTGTTCAGGCGGGTTTTCTGCCAGTTGACTCGCTCCCGGGTGTCGTACCCGACTGAAAGCCGCTGGTTGATGTAGATCTATGACCGGCTGGCGGCCGGGAAGGTCCCGGAGCCCCGTCGGCTTCAGCCGCGTTCACCCACCCGAAACTCGCTGATCATCTTTTCCCGTGATAGGGAATACCGCCAGGTGACAGAACGTTTCGGCGACGCGGATCCGGTTGAGTGTGCGAAATCCACGTTGATGGTGCACAATCACGGGCCGTGCCGCTGCCCTCGGGGGCGCGCGGGGGGAATGAAGATGAGTGAGAAGGGGAGTGGCGCATATGGCGACGGACTACGACGCACCGCGTAAAAATGAAGAGGACCAGTCCGAGGAGAGCATCGAAGAGCTCAAGGCTCGTCGTCATGACAAGAACTCGGGCAAGGTCGATGAGGACGAGGCCGAGGCGGCCGAGTCGTTCGAGCTCCCGGGAGCCGATCTCAGCCACGAGGAGCTCGCGGTCGAGGTCAAGCCGAAGCAGGAGGACGAGTTCACCTGTATGAGCTGCTTCCTGGTCCACCACCGCAGCCAGCTGGCTGACGAGAAGAAGATGATTTGTTTTGACTGTGCGTGAAAGCAGTCGAAAAGCCGTCGAGTCGGCGCGTTTGTTTTTATTTTGCGGGCAACCCCCGAGTTCAAAAACGCC
>NZ_JBHVGB010000149.1:0-16102 GCF_042801335.1 Nocardioides sp. NPDC057577
GTCCACACCGACGACCCGGTCGCCGCAGAAGACGCGCACGGACTCGGCCGGCCCGTGGCCGCCGATGCCAGCCGGGCCCCAGAAGCTCTGGGCCGAGTCGTCGCCGAGGTCGGCGACCTTGGCGCCGTTGACCCGTACCTCGCCGGCCACGATGCGCGAGCCCACCTCGATGGCGCGGTCGGTGTCGGTGCCGAACACGTACGCATCGAGACCCGACGGATGGGCGTTCGCGATCCGTAGCGCCTCCTCCGCGGAGTCCACGGCGTGCAGCGAGACGAGCGGACCGAACAGCTCGGCGGTCGCCCGGTCCGGATCGGCACCCGAAGCGACGGTGGGTGAGATGAAGTAGCCGCCGAGGTCGGGGAGCGCAGCCGGCTCATGGATCGTCGCGCCGAGCTCGCGCAGCCCCTCGACGCGGCTCCGGAGCGTCTGGAAGTGCGGCCCGTTGGAGATCGGCCCGACCTGGGTGTCCTCGTCGAGGGAGTGACCGACGGTGAGCTTGGAGATCCGCTCGGTCAGCGCGTCGAGCAAGGGGTCGGCCAGGCTGCGGTCGGCGAGGATCTTGCCGGGCCCCTCGCACCACTGCCCGTTCAGCTTGGTCATGCCGTCAAGGATGCCGTCGGCGGTGACGTCGAGGTCGGCGTCGTCGAGCACGATCACCGGATTGTTGCCGCCGAGCTCGAGCTGCAGCACCTTGAAATCTTCAGCGCCCGCGCGGGCGATCGCGCGCCCCGCCCCAGGCCCGCCGGTGAAGGAGACCACCTTGACCCTCGGGTCGGCGGTCAGTCGCGCACCGACCTCACCGGTGCCGTGGACCAGCTGCAGCGCACCCGCAGGGAGGCCGGCCTCCACGAAGCACTCCACGACGATCTGGGCGCTGCCCGGCGCATGCTCCGACGGCTTGAGGATCACCGGACACCCGGCCGCGACGGCGCTGACGACCTTGGCCGCCGGGATGAAGCTGGGCCCATTCCACGGCGTGAGGATCGCGGCCGGACCCCACGGCACCTTGTAGAGGCGTACGTCACGGCCACCGGCCTCCAGCGCGGTGACCCGCGGGATCTCCCGCAGGTCCGCGGCGGTCGCGCGGATGCGGAAGGGCAGGAAGGACGCCACCGTGCGGGTGGCGCCGATGGGTGTACCACTGGTGAGCGCATCCGTGCGCGCGATGTCCTCCGTCCTGCTCTCGAGGAGCGCGGCGACGCGCTCGAGCATCTCGGCCCGCTCGTGTCGGGCCTCCTCGTCCCAGCGGCCGACGTCGTACGTCTCTTCCGCATGCCGCAGGGCGCGCTCGACGTCGTCGGGCGACGTCGTGACGGTGCGGTGGATGTGCTCGAGCGTGTTCGGGTCGAGGTTCCACGCGTCGTCGACGGTGGCGCACTCGCTCCACTCGTCGGCGATGTAGTTGACCGGCTGGACGATCGTGATCTCGTTGCTGGACATCAGGCTTCCTCTGCGGGTTCGTGGGTCAGGACTGGAGGTCGACGACGATGCGCGTGACGTCACCGGACTTCATCGCCTCGAAGCCCTCGTTGATCTCGGCGAAGGGGACGACCCGCGTCACCATCTCGTCGAGCAGGAGGCGTCCCTGCTGGTAGAGCCGGGCGAACTGGGCGATGTCCTCGCGCGCCTGACCCGAACCCATGTAGGAACCGATGAGGCGCTTCTCCTGGAAGAAGAAGTCCATCGCGGGCACCTTCAGCTCGGTGCCCATCGGCGCGATCCCGACGAGGCAGGCGGTGCCGGTCGGACGGAGAAGGGCGAGCGCGGTCTCGGCGGTGCGGGCCGAGCCGACCGCCTCGAAGGCGTAGTCGACGCCGTCGCCGAGCTGGCGGCGCAGCTCGGCCACCGTGTCGCCGTCGCCGCCGTTGATGGCGTGCGTGGCGCCATAGGTGCGGGCAGCCTTGAGCCGGTCGTCGTCGAGGTCGATGGCCACGATCGCCGAGGCACCGGCCAGCCGCGCTCCCTGGATGATCGCCGAGCCGACACCGCCGCAGCCGATAACCGCGACCGTGCTGCCCGGCCGCACCTGGGCACCGCGGAAGACCGCACCCACGCCGGTGATGACGCAACACGAGAGCAGGCACCCCACGTGCAGGGGTACGTCATCGGGCAGCCGCACGAGCGCGTTCTCCCGCAGCAGGATGTGCTGCGAGAACGCACCGATCGCGGCGAGCCGCTCGATCGGCCGCCCGTCCACGGTCTCGAAGGCGGGCCGCTGCCGCAGACGTACCTCGTCGAGGCGGGTGCACTGGGTCGCGTGCCCGGCCTCGCAGTTGACGCATCGGCCGCACGAGGGCGTGAGCGCGCCCGTGACGCGGTCGCCGGGCTGCAGAGAGGTCACGGCCGAGCCGACCGACTCCACGATGCCCGCGACCTCGTGGCCGACGACGACCGGGAGCTCCGTCGGGACGGTGCCGGTCATGTAGTGCAGGTCGCTGTGGCACAGGCCCACGTTGGTCACGGCGACGCGGACCTCGTGGGGCTCGGGGTCGTCGACGCGGATGTCGGTCAGCTCCAGCGGTGCGCCGATCTCGTTCAGGACGGCGGCTCGGGTGGTGATCATGCGGTGGTCTCCTTCGTGTTCCAGAAGCCGGCGACGCCGGCGGTGAGCAGGCCGCTCGTCCACGCTTCGTGGGCGGCGGCGTCCTCGCGCTCGAAGGCCGCCTCGACCTCGGTGGCGAGCGGCCGCAGCAGAGCGAGGTGGAGCGCCGTGGTGTTGCCCTCGGGAGTCCACGCGTGCACGGTGTCGACGGCGCGCTCGACGAGCTGGTCGGGCTCGACCACCTCGTCGAGCAGGCCGATCTGCAGCGCCTCCGCCGACAGGACCCGGGGCGACCCGAGGACCATGCGTATCGCGTGGTTGCCGACCAGGCGCCGGAGCAACAGGCTGGTCGCGTTGGAGATGGTGAGGCCACGGGCGTTCTCCGGCTGGAAGTATGCGGTGGCCGGTGTGCCGATCCGGGCGTCGCAGCACAGCGTGATCTCGGAGGCGCCGCCGACGGCGAGCCCGTTGACCGCCGCGACCACGGGAACCCGGGTCTGCAGGATCGCGCGGGTGACGTCGTGGAAGCTCTCGAAGGCCTCGTGGACCTCGGCCTCTGTGGTCGGCGTCTGCGTCAGGTCCTCTCCGGCGGAGAAGGCGCGACCGCGTCCGGTCAGGACGATGCCGCGTACGGTCTCGCCGGTGCCGAGCTCACGCACCAGCGCCGCCAGGCGCCGCCGCATGGCGACGGTGAGGGCGTTGAGCTTCTCGACACGGTCGAGCGTGATCACTGCAACGTTGCGCACGACGGCGACGTCGATGTGGTTCTGATCGGTTTCAGGGCCGGTAGCAGGGATCGTCATGGTCAGCTCCTCGGTCGTGCGAAGTCGTGCGTGGTGCCGGGCTCGGCTGCCGCCCGGGCCTTGAGGGCGGGTTTCGAGACGCGCTCGGAGGGGGTGCGCGGGAACTCGGCGACGAACTCGACGTAGCGGGGCACCTTGAACCGCGCGAGCTGGGCGCCCGCGCGCTCGAGGAGGTCCTGGGCGGTGGCCCGGTCCTCGGCCGCCTCTTCTCTGAGCTGGACAAAGGCCTTGACCTCCTCGCCCATGACCTCGTCGGGTACGGCCACGACAGCCGCCGCCACGATGCGGTCGTCACGCTCGAGGACGGCCTCGACCTCGGCACAGGCGATGTTCTCGCCACCGCGACGCACCATGTCCTTGATCCGGCCGACCAGCTGGATGCCGCCGTCGGGGCGGCGCACCACGAGGTCGCCCGTGTGCAGCCAGCCGTTGCGCAGCACGTTGGCGGTGGCGTCGGGACGGTTCCAGTAGCCGTCCATCATCGGCGCACCGGCGATGACGAGCTCGCCCGGCTCACCGTCCGGAACCTCTACGGAGGGGTCGACGGGATCGGCGACCCGGGCCCGCTTGCTCGGCACCGGCCGCCCCAGGCTCCCGCTGCCGACGGCGGCGGTGTCGCCGAACGGGCTGAACAGGTCGATGCCCGATTCGGTCATCCCGTAGACCTCGCGCCACGGCGCGCCCCACCGTTCCTCCAGCTGGGCATGGAGCGCGACCGGGACACCCGAGCAGAACACCATCCGCAAGTCGTTCTCCCGGTCCTCGGGCGTGGCCGGCTGCTTGAACAGCAAGGTGGGCATCGAGCCGAGGACGTAGAAGAAGGTCGCCCGGTGGCGGCGTACGTCGGCCATGAAGGTCGACGCGGAGAAGCGTGGCAGCACGACCAGCGGTGTCCCGAGCGTCAGTGCGAGCGCGGTGTTCCACTGCGGGTCCATGTAGGAGAACGGCTGCGAGGTGATGAGGACGTCCTCGGCCCCGAGCCCGGTGACCGCAGCACAGATCCAGCCGAGCCGGACCCAGTAGTCGTGGCTGAGCATGCATGCCTTCGGGAACCCGGTGGTGCCCGAGGTGTACTGCAGGTTCGCGAGCGTCTCGGCCGCGACCGACACTGCTGGCGCTGCGGCCGGGAACCCCTCCGATCTGTCGTCGGGGACCTCGATGACACCTACTCCGGTCAGGTCCGGCTCGGCGGCCAGCACCTCGGCGACCAGGCCGGAGCGCCCGGCGTCGGTGAAGACGACACGGGCGCCCGAGTCCTTCAGGACGAAGCTGAGGTCGGCGCGCTGGTAGGCACAGTTGACCGGCACCGCGACCGCACCGGCCTTCAGCACGGCCAGCCAGGCCACCGGCCAGTGCACGACGTTCGGGAGCATGATCGCGACCCGGTCACCCGGGCCGATGCCGTCGACCTCGATCAGCCGGTGGGCCAGCCGGGATGTCCAGGCATCGATCTCGGCGTAGCTCCACGACCACTCGCCGAAACGCAGGAACTCCCGATCCCCCGAGTCGCGTGCGCGCTGCGCCAACAGCCCGCTCAGCGTCGGAATGGCGGGGTCGTCCTTCGTCCGATCGGCCGCGACGACGGCTCCGTTCGAGACGTACGTGTTCACTGGGGGCTCCTCTGCTCTCGCCCGACGGGTTCGTGGTGCGCGAGCCGCTGCACCGCCTGCTCGACGACCCACGTCAGCGCCGGGTCGTTGCTCTTCATCCATTCCGGGTGCCACTGGACGCCGAGCACCGGGCGTCCCGGGACCTCGATCGACTCGACCACGCCGTCATCGGTGCGGCCGGTGACGACCAACCCGGCGCCGCACCGGTCGACGGCCTGGTGGTGCCACGAGTTGGTGATCGCGTCCTTGCCGAAGAGATCGGCGGCGACCGAGCCCGGCGTGAAGGAGACGACGTGGTCGACCGTGCCGTCGGTGGGTGCGGTCTCGGCCGAGAGGTGGCTGACCGGACCGTCCGGAAGGTGGGGCACGAGGGTGCCGCCGAGGGCGACGTTGAGCACCTGGAGCCCACGACACACGCCGAGCACCGGGATCCCCCGCTCGAGCGCCGCGCGGACGAGCGCGATCTCGTACGTGTCCCGCTCGGCGTCGTGCACCATCGGGTTCGTCCGCGGGTCGACGTCGCGCACCACGGAGGTGTCGCCTCCCCAGCACTCAGGGTGTACGTCCTGGCCTCCGGTGATCACCACGCCCGAGAGCCAGGCGCAGACCGCCGACGCGTCGGTGTCGTAGGACAGGTGCACGGGCAGCCCACCGGCCCCGGCGATCCGGGTCGCGAAGTCCGACATGGAGGTGTCGATGCAGCGGTCGCCGTAGCGCGGGTCGGCTCCGTTCAGCACCGACAGCTGGAAACGACGTCCGGTGATGCCGATCAGCGGCCGCATCACCTCGGCCTCCTCGCGCGCGCTCACGGGAACTCGAAGTATCGCTGGGACTCCCACGCGGAGAGCTCGACGAACGGATCGCCGCCCTTGGTGTGGAACTCCATCCACTCCCATCGGCGCGAGGCGACCCAGAAGTCCACGAACTCGTCGCCGAGGTACTCCCGCAGCAGCGGGTCGGCGTCGAGGGCGGCTGCGGCCTTCGACATGGTGTCGGGGATCCGCGGCACCCCGCAGCCGTCCGGCAGGCACCAGGCCATGTCCGTGACCTGCGCGGGCGGCTCGATCCGACGCTCGATCCCGGCCAGGACACCGCCCAGCACTGCAGCGAGCGCGAAGTAGGGGTTCACGTCGGCCCCGGGCAGGCGATACTCCAGGCGCGAATACTTCGGGTGCCCGGTGATCGCCCGGACCGCGGCGGTCTTGTTGTTGACTCCCCAGCTGACAGTGGTCGGCGGTCCGGTGAGGTCGACGAGCCGCCGGTACGAGGTGATCTGCGGCATCACGACGGACGTCGCGCCCGGCATCGTGGCCAGGAGCCCACCGACCGCGTGGCGCATCAGCTCCGAGGGCCCGTCCTCGGCGTAGAAGCGGTTCACACCGTCGCTCTGCAGCGAGATGTTGATGTGCGCGCCCTGGCCGAAGCCGGCGGTGGGCTTGGCCATGAAGGAGACGGTGTGGCCCAGCTCGTGGGCGACCTCGCGCATCACCTGCCGGGTGCGAGCCCAGCCGTCGCAGAGCCGGAGGGGATCGGTCGGCGCGAGGTTGAGCTCGGTCTGGCCGGGTGCCGCCTCGTCGGTCCACGCCTCCCAGGCGATTCCGACCTGGTCGAGGCGTTCGACGACGGCCTCCATATAGGCGACCCAGTCGCTCGACCGGGCGAGATGGTACGTCGCCCCGGTGCTGCCACCGAGCGGGGTGAGATCGCGGTAGCCGCGCGCACGCGCCTCCTGGACCGACTCCTCGAAGAGGGTGGCCTCGATCTCGACGGCGGCGGTGGCGGTGTAACCGTGGTCGGCGAGGCGGGCCACCAGCTTTCGGACGAGGTTGCGGGGACAGATCGGCACAGGGTTGCCGTCCTTGAGCCAGTAGTCGCCGATCACCGAGTCGAGACCGGGCTTCCACTCCACGAGGGTCGACATGTCGGGGACCATCTGGATGTCGTAGATGTTGCCCCGCCAGTCGGGGAAGGCATCGCCGAGGACGATCTCGTTGTTGAGGTCGATGGCGAACAGGATGTCGGCGAAGGCGAAGCCGCCGTCCTTGCCGGCCTCGAACTTCTGCGGCGATACGTTCTTGCCGAGGAGGCTGCCCTCGTGGTTCGTGGCCTCGAGGCGTACGGCCTTCGGGGCGTGTGCGAGCTCAGACATCGAAGCGGACCCTCCAGGAGGCTGCCGTCATGACGGACAGCTGGGACAAGGTGCCCTGGACCTGCACACCGGCGGCCAGGGAGACGAGGAAGTCGTCGGCGCCGCTGAAGACGCCGGCGAGGAGGTCCGCGGGGCCGGCAACCACGTAGCTCGTCGGACCGTCGCCGAAGCGACCGTGCTCGACGCCGTCGGGCCCGGCGGCCTTCACGACGAGGACGTCGGGGATGCCCGGGATGTCTCGGGTGACCTCCCAGAACCGGGCAGCCGATTCGCGCCAGTCGGGCACCGGTGTCCGCAGCGCCCGCAGTACGCCGTCCGCCAGCTCGGCGTTGCCCGCCGACTCCTGGGTGGTGGCGAAGCGGGCATTGAGGTCGACCACGACGGTCGCATCGGGCTCGTCGAGGGCGCCGGCGGTGACCTCGACGACTCCGGGCGTACAGATCAGCGTGGCCGCCTGCGGGGTGTCGTGCGAGCGAACCACCACGGTGCCCACAAGGACGGCCGTGGCGTCCGGAGTGCAGACCGAGGCGTCGCGCAACGAGCGCGCGAGAAGGCGGACGATCGGGATCGGATCGTCCTCGACGGCGATGCTGGCCGCCCTGAGGCGCGCCGGTGGCGCCTCGATCGTCGTGCTCTCGGTCATTCCTCGGCCCTCCGGGGTAGGGTTCTGAACGTACTTAGTCATTTGACTGAATCGTATGACCAACGATGGTGCGACCCAGATCACGCCTTGTCAACCACCCCGTCCAGATCTGCCAGGCCGGCGAGACACCTCGCGAACACCCCTTGACGTGTCGTGACACCTGTCACACACTTAGTCATACGACCCAATCAAATGACTAACTTCGTTCACGAGAAGGGACCAGCCATGACGACCAGCAGCGCGTCCGCCGGCGGGCCGGTCGTACCGGAGAACGCTCCTCCCGTCGACGGCCTCGACCGCGGCCACCTGAGCCGCAACCAGCTCGTCGCACTGGCGCTGGCGTCGTACGTCCCGCCCGTCGGGCTGGCCTCGGTCCCGGCCCTGGTGCTGGTCACCGCCGGCAACGGCAGCTGGCTGGGCGCCCTGATCGCCGCGGTCGCGACGAGTCTCGTCGGCCTCTCGGTTATCACCTTCGCCCGGCGTTACGTGGTCACCGGATCGCTCTACTCCTACATTCCGCTCGTCTTCGGCCCCTGGGCACGCATCCTGGTGGGCGCCACGCTCTTCCTCGGCTACGTCGCCCAGGTCGGCGCGATCGCCTTCCTGGTGGGCCTCTTCGCCGGTAGCTTCCTGCTCTCCCTCGGCTTCGAGGCGAGCTTCGACGTCGGCGTACAGATGCTGATCCACAGCGCGGCCGTGCTGATCGCCGGCACCATCGCCTATCGGGGCCTGGACACGTCGGTTAGCACCGCGGTCACGCTGGCCGTCGTCTCTGTACCGCTGATGCTGGTCATCACCGTGGCCGCCGCTGCGAGCGCAGGTCTCGACCTCGGCACCCAACTCTCCCTGGAGGGAGCCACCCCGAGCGGCATCTTCCAGGGGGTCGCCGCCGGTGCGGTGTTCCTCGTCGGCTTCGAGAGCAGCACGGCGCTCGCCGCGGAGACCCGCG
Source organism: Nocardioides sp. NPDC057577 (assembly GCF_042801335.1). NCBI lineage: Bacteria > Bacillati > Actinomycetota > Actinomycetes > Propionibacteriales > Nocardioidaceae > Nocardioides > Nocardioides sp. NPDC057577. Next base: position 8,700 of record NZ_JBHVGB010000149.1, read on the forward strand.
ACGCCCGACGCTCCGTGCCGCTCGCCGTCATGTGCGTGCCTGTCGGCCTGGGCGCCCTGTACGTTGTGGCGACCCTGCTTCAGGTGCCCGCCCTCGTGGCCGCGAGCGATGCCCTGGCGACCGGCACCTCCCCCGCCGCGGCCCTCGCCATGGAGGGCGGGCTCGGCAGCACGGTGGCTGGCGCGACCGACCTGGTGCTCGCGGTCGCGACGTTCGCGGCCCTCATCGGGTTCGTCAACTACGGCTCGCGCTTCGTCGCCACCCTCGCGGCCGACGGCCTGCTGCCCGCCGGCGCCGGCCGGATCCACCCACGCCACCACAGCCCGGCGGCGGCCGTCGCGACGATCTGCGTCCTCGGCCTCGGAGCCATCCTGGTCATGGTCGCCCTCAACCCCGACGACATCGTCGGCGTCTACAACTCGGTCGCGACGCTCATCGTCTACTTCTGGGTCATCCCCTACCTGCTCATCTGCGCAGGCGCACTACGGCTGCTCCGGCGCGAGGGACGGCTCGGACCGCTCGTCGTCATCGGAGCCGTCCTCGGCGCCGCCGCGATGGCCTGGATGTACCTCAACGGCATCGTCAACCCACCCGCCTCACCGCTCGACGCGATGTCGTACGTCGCGGTCATGGCCGTCGCCGTGGTGTTCGTGGCGTTCCTCGCCGTCGACCGCCTCGGCCACCCCGTCGTACCGCCAATCACGAGACCCACCACTGAGAAGGAAGTGCAGCAATGAGCAAGACCATCGCGACGGAGTACGCCGACATCGTCGTCATCGGCGCCGGCCTCTCCGGCATCGGTGCGGCGAAGTACCTGAAGGACGACTTCCCCGACAAGAAGATCCTGCTGCTGGAGTCTCGCGACTCGATCGGCGGCACCTGGGACCTGTTCAAGTACCCAGGCATCCGGTCCGACGACGCCGTGCACCACTACGGCTTTGCGTTCAAACCGTGGCTGCACGAGGACGCGATCGCCGAGGGCCATCTGATCATGGACTACCTGCACGAAACCATGACCGAGTTCGGCCTCGACGAGATCCTGCGTCTGCGGCACCGGGTCACCGCCGCCGACTGGTCCAGCGAGGACGCGCAGTGGACTCTACAGGTCACCATCGCCGACGAGGAGGGCAACGAGACCCACCAGGTCATCCGCACCAGCTTCGTCTTCAGCAGCACCGGCTACTACCGCTACGACGAGGGCTATGAGCCCCGATTCGAGGGGCGCGAGGACTTCCGGGGCGACATCCTGCACCCGCAGCACTGGCCCGAGGACTACGACTACAGCGGCAAGCGCGTCGTGATCGTCGGCAGCGGCGCGACCGCCGTGACCATGCTCCCCGCGATGCTCAAGGGCGACAGCGCGGCAGCCCACGTCACGATGCTGCAGCGGACCCCGAGCTACATCGCATCGATTCCCCGCGTGGACAAGGCCGCCCAGGCGCTCATGAAGATCTTCGGCATCGAGCGCGGCTACGCCCTGACTCGCCGCAAGAACATCTGGCGCGACCACTTCCTCGTGACGGTCATGAGCCGGTTCCCCAGGTTCGGGCGCTGGCTCGTGCGCAGCATGACCGTCAAGGAGCTGCCCAAGGGCTTCGACGTCGACAGCCACTTCTCGCCGCCGTACAACCCCTGGGACCAGCGCCTGTGCGCCACCCCGGACGGCGACTTCTTCCAGGCGATCCGTGAGGGCAGCGCCGACGTGGTGACCGACCAGATCGAGCGGTTCACCAAGGACGGCATCCTGCTGAAGTCGGGCCAGCACCTGGAGGCCGACATCATCGTCACCGCGACCGGCCTCGCCCTGCAGATGCTGGGCGGCATCGAACCGACCGTCGACGGCGCCCCTGTCAAGGTCTCCGAATCGGTGCTCTACCGCGGCGCCCTGATCTCCGGCGTACCCAACTGGTCGATGATGATCGGCTTCACCAAGGCGACCTGGACCCTACGGATCCGCAACGTGACCCGCCTCGCCGCAGAGGTGATCCGCGAGCTGGACCGCAACGACCGCGACATCGCGCTGCCCGTCGCGCCGGAGGGCATGCCCACCGCGGACCTGTTCGACCTCTCGGCGGGCTACATGCAGCGCGCCAAGGACGTGCTCCCCCGCCAGGGCACCGGCCTCCCGTGGCAGATGCACACGACCTTCGTCAGGGACAACCGGCTCTTCAAGGGACGGCTCCTCCACGACGACATCAAGTTCTCGAAGCGAGCCAGCAGCCCCGAGCGGGTCACGAGCTTGGGAGCGGTGTCATGAGCGAACAGCACTTCACCCTCGGCCAGCGCTTCCAGCGAGCGCTCCTGGTCTTCCTGAGCCGCCTGCCCGCGGGGCTGCAGCGCCCGATGGCCAAGCCCCCGGTCAACAGTGCAGGCGACACCATGGCCCCCGACGTCGCGCTGCTGATGAAGCTCGGTGAGTCCGGGCCGGACTACAGCGACCTCCCTCCCGCCGAGGCCCGAGCCACGACGGAGCGCGATCTGATCCTCTTCGCGTCCCGTATCGAGCCATGCGCCCGCGAGGAGGAGATCGAGGTCTCCGACGAGGTCCAGCTCACCCGCTACAGCAACAGCACCCCGTCGCGCGGGCTGATCGTCTTCTTCCACGGTGGAGGTTTCGTGATCGGCAGCCGCGCCAGCTACACCGCGCCGGCCCGCATGCTTGCGCGCGGCACCGGAGCCGACGTCGTCTCGGTCGAGTACCGCTTGGCGCCGGACGCCCCCTTTCCTGCGGCGCAGGAGGACGCGGTCGCCGCCTGGCGGTATGTCGTCGACCACGCCGCAGACTGGGGCGTGGACCCGCACCGCATCGTCGTCGCGGGCGAGAGCGCCGGAGGCAACATCGCTGCCGTCCTCTGCCAGCAGGTGCGTACGGAGGCCGTCCAGCCCATGCTCCAGGTGCTCATCCAGCCGGTGACCGATCTGGTGGAGCACCGTCCCTCCCACGACGAGTTCGCGGGATCACCCGCGCTGTCAGCCAAACAGGTCGCCTGGTTCGTCCGGAACTACCTGCCCGAGGGGACCGACCCGGCGGACCCGCGCGTCTCGCCGTACCGCGCCTCCAGCCTTGCCGGACTTCCGCCGGCGATCGTCAACCTGGCTGGGTTCGACCCGCTCCACGACGACGGGCTCGCCTACGCGACCGCATTGCTGGAGGCCGGCGTTCCCGCTCAGGTGGACCGTGAGCCGGGCCTGGTCCATGGCTACATCTCCTACACCGCGGTCAGCCCCAGTTGCCGGAAGGCGACCGAGCAGCTCGTCGCCTCGGTCTCGGCGGCACTCGACCGCACCGAACACACCGTTACGAAAGCGAGCTGACGACATGTCCGCATCACCCAAGCTCCGCGAGGAGACCCATGAGGTCGTCGTGATCGGCGCCGGCATGGCCGGCCTGATGGCCGCAACGACGCTGGCCGACCGTGACGTCGTCGTCCTCGAGGCGTCCGACCGTGCCGGCGGACGCGTCGACACCGTCCGCCAGGGCGACTACTGGATCAACGTCGGCACCCAGTTCACCGAGGGGACCGGCCCCCTGATCGAGGCCCTCCACCGCCACCAGGTCCCGCTCGGGACGCTGGAGGGCAAGTCGGTCGCCCTGAACCTGGGCGGCAAGCAGGTCGACACCTCCAACCCCTTCGCGCTGATGTTCAAGTCGAAGATGACCTGGCGCGACCGCTACGGCCTGGCCGTGGTCGGCGCCCGGATCCTGGCGAACGTGCCGTTCCTCGAGATGAGCGAGACGAACCGGTGGGCGAACCGCGTCCGTGCCAAGCTCGACCGACGGCGTGCGGACTTCGTCCTGCAGGGCGTCTCCTCCGACCTCACCCGCGAGATGGTGCGGTCCTGGTCCGGGCAGTGGATGGGCTGCGAGCCCGAGGAGACCGCCGCCCGGCAGTTCGTGTTCTCCATGGGCATCCTGCTCACCGACCCCGAGAAGGTGCCGAACCTGACGCTCCCGCAGGGCGGTAACCAGACGCTGACCGACATCCTCGCCGAGGACCTCGGTGACAGGATCCGGCTCAGCGCGCCGGTGAGCTCCGTGGAGTGGACCGCCGACGGCGTTTTCGTCGACTACCAGGACACTGACGGGCCCACCCGGCTGAAGGCGCGCCGGGCGATCGTGGCGGTGCCTGCGGACGTCGCGGTCAAGATCATGCCAGGGCTGCCGGCGGCGTACCGGACGGCTTTCGAGTCGATCCACTACGGCCGCTACGTGGTGGTGGGCTTCTTCACGCACGAGGAGGGTGTGCCCCAGCGCTGGGACGACTTCCTCGCCGTGTCGACGCCTGGCCGCTCGTTCCAGGCGATCTTCAATCACGCGGCCGCGGTACGCCGTGGGGACGTCCGCAAGCCCGGCGGCGCGCTGGCCTGCTTCGCGGGTGGTGCCGAGGCCGACCGGCTCTTCGAGCTCACCGACGAGGAGATCGTCGCGCGGTTCACGGCCGACCTTCTCGGGATCTACCCGGAACTCGAGGGCAAAGTCGACGCGGGCATCCTCCGCCGACACCCACGGGTCGTGCCCTTCTGGGGACCCGGCGGCCGGGCATCGCTCGAGACCCTCAAGCAGAACCTCGGGCCGGTCCACCTGGCAGGCGACTATGCCCTCGACATGCCGTCGCTGGCCGACGCCGCCGCATCTGGCGAGCAGGCCGCACACAAGGTGCTGGCCAGCCTCTAGACACCCAACCCATCGCCCACAGCCACACCGAAAGACACACCGAAAGACGATGATGACGACCACCCAGAATCCCGCCCGCCACTCGGACCGGCTCTACCACGACCTGCTCTCCCCCGCCGAGATCCTCGAGGTCCGCGACCGCGTGCGGAAGATCGCCTCCGATGTCGTGGCACCGGCCGCACGTCAGATCGCCAACGGCGACGAGCGCGTCGACGGCTTCCCCCGCGAGGTCTTCGACGACCTCGCCGCCGCGGACCTCTTCCGGGTTCCCTTCTGCGCCGAGGTCGGCGGCGAGGGGCTGGAGCACCCCGTCACCGCCACGGCGGTCGCGATCGAGGAGCTCGCCTATCACTCCAGCAGCATCGCGGCCGTCTTCGACGTCCACTGCATCCTCGCCGGCAACGTCCTCACCCACGGCACCCCCGCCCAGCAGCAGCGATGGCTGCGACCGGTGGCCGCGGGCAGCCTGGTCGGCGCCTTCGCGACCACCGAGCCCGATGCCTCCTCCGACCTCAGCCCGCAGGCGGTCCAGACCGTCGCGGTCCGCCACGGCGACACCTGGGTGCTCAACGGTCGCAAGCGCTGGATCTCCAACTCCCCCGTCGCCGGGTTCATCGTCACCCTCGCCCGCACCGAGGACCGCCTCTCGATGTTCATCGTCGACACCTCGCTGCCCGGCGTACGCGTGGGCGAGCCGGACCAGAAGATGGGCAACCGTGGCCAGCTCACCGCTGACGTCTGGTTCGAGGAGGTCGAGCTGACCGACGCGGACCTGCTCGGTGGCGTGCCCGGACAGGGCCTTCGCCACGCGCTCGCCACCCTCACCCTCGGCCGCATCGGCATCGCCGCGGCCGGGGTCGGGATGGCGCAGGCTGCCTTCGACCACGCCGTCGCGCACCTGTCCACCCGGGAGGCGTTCGGCCGCAAGCTCGCCGCCAACCAGCACTGGCAGTTCCTGATGGCCGATCGTGCCACCGAGATCGAGAACGCCCGCACCCTCTACCTCAAGGCAGCGCTGCGCCGAGACGCCGGCGATGTCTTCCCCGAACCGGAGGCCTCGATGGCCAAGTTCTACGGCAGCCGGCTCGCGGTCGACATGGCCCGCGACGCCATCCAGGCCTTCGGCGGTCTCGGCTTCGCCCGCGAGCTCAGCGCAGACGGCACCCCGGGACCGGTCGAGGCGATCTACCGCGACGGCAAGATCGGCGAGATCTACGAGGGCGCCAACGAGATCCTCAAGTGGGTCGTCGCCCGCAACATCTTCGGCAAGGAGATCACCGGATGAGCCTCACCGGACGCACCCTCCTCATGTCCGGCGGCAGCCGCGGCATCGGCCTCGCGATCGCCGTCGCGGCCGCCCGCCGCGGCGCCAACGTTGCCCTGCTGGCCAAGACCGACACCCCCGACCCCCGCCTGTCGGGCACGATCCACACCGCCGCAGCGGAGATCGAGGCCGCAGGCGGCGGCGCGCTCGCCGTCGTTGGCGACGTACGCGACGAGGCCTCGGTGGAGGGTGCTGTCGAGAAGGCCGTGGAGAGGTTCGGCGGCATCGACATCGTCGTCAACAACGCCTCCGCTCTGGCCGTCGACGGCACCGACACGTTGCCCATGAAGCGGTTCGACCTGATGACCGGCATCCAGCTGCGCGGCACCTATCTGCTGACCAGCAAGGCCCTGCCCTACCTGCGAAAGGGAACCAACCCGCACATCCTCTCGCTCAGCCCGCCGCTCAACCTCTCCCCCGCCTGGCTCGGCGCCCACCCGGCGTACACGATGGCCAAGTACGGGATGACGCTGCTGACCCTCGGCTGGGCGGCCGAGTATGCGGAGCACGGCGTGGCCGCCAACTGCCTGTGGCCGGAGACCTACATCGCCACCGATGCGGTGAAGAACATCCTCGGCGGCGACGCCGCCCTGGAGCGGTCGCGGTCGCCCGAGATCGTCGCGGACGCTGCTCTGGCGATCCTCGAGCGGCCGGCCGCCGAGTGCTCGGGCAACACCTTCCTCGACGTCGAGGTGCTCCGCGACACCGGAGTCACCGACCTCGCGCCGTACGGCGGAACCGGCGAGCTCGAGTACGACATCTTCGTCGACGGCCCTACGACGTCGCCGAGCGAATGAGCCTGAAACGCGAGCGTGGCGATCACGGCATCGAGGTCCTGCGCATCGATCGCCCCTCGAAGCGGAACGCCCTCGACAGCCTCACGCTGCACGAGCTCATCTCCACCCTCGATGAGCTCACCGCGGACCCGCTGCTCCGAGTGGTCATCCTCTCGACCACGTCGGTCGATGCCTTCTGCGCCGGCGCCGATGTCACCGAATCGCTCGGGGCAGAGGCCGGCATCGCGCGCATGGAGGCGTTCGCAGAGCTCTATCGCCGTATCGAGCATCTGCCCGTGCCAACTGTCGCGGTCTGCGTCGGCAACTGTGTCGGCGCCGGTGCGGAGATCGTCGCCGGTTGCGACCTGCGGGTTGCCGGCGGCAACCTCAAACTGGCCTGGGCGGGCGCTCGACTGGGCGTACCCGTCGGGCCAGCGAGGCTGACACAGCTGGTCGGACTCTCACGTGCCAAGGAACTCATCTACACCGGCCGCGCCATCGATGCGGCAGAAGCGGCGTCAGCCGGGCTGGTTCACCGCGTCGTGCCCGCCGATCAGGCGGAATCGGTGGCCCGCGAGATGGCCGGCCATCTAGCGGGCCCGTCGCCAGAAGGGCCTAGATACCAGAA
>NZ_JBHVGB010000150.1:0-15822 GCF_042801335.1 Nocardioides sp. NPDC057577
ATCACGTGCCGCGTCAAGGACGCCCTTCGGGCGCCGGCTTCGCCGGCCGCTTCGCGGTCCTTGACTCGGCACCCGATCGAGAAAAGATTTCGCCTGTATCGGGGCGGCGGCGAGAGAGTGGCGCGGAGTTCACGTTGCTTGTTCGCTGACTGCATAACTGTCATCTGACCAGCATAAATAGGTCGCGCTGTGGTGCTTGGTCGCATATAATAACCGGTATGTACGAGACCATCGACCGCCTCCTTGACGGGCCACCACCGGGTGCGTCCGAGGGTGAGCTGGTCGACTGGATCGCTCGCCTCGAGGCAGTGAAGTGCACTGCCGAGGCTGTGCAGGCAGAGGCGGCGGTACGTCTGGAGGAAGCCGTCCGCGAGCGTCAATCAGCGGCTGGTGTTCCTGCCCGCAAGCTTGGTGAAGGTGTCGCCTCCCAGGTTGCGTTGGCGCGGCGGGTCTCACCCGAGAAGGGCGCCAAGCTACTCGGGTTGGCGAAGACCCTGATCGCCGAGATGCCGCACACCTTCGCGCTCATGAAAGCCGGGTTGTTCTCGCAATGGCAGGCCACCATCCTGGCCCGCGAAACGGCGTGCCTCTCGGTGGAGGACCGCCGCGTCATCGACCACCGGCTCTGCGCCCCCGGACCCGACGGTCAGCCCGCCAAGGCAGTGGTGATGGGGCTGCGGCAGCTCGAGAACGCCGCCAAGAAGCTCGCCATCACCCTGGACCAGGAATCCGTCGTTGCCCGGGCCGCAAGCGCCGAGAAGGACCGTCGGGTCAGTGTCCGGCCAGCGCCGGACACGATGACCTGGCTCGGTGCGCTGTTGCCGGTCAAGGACGGTGTCGCCGTCTTCGCGGCGCTCGACCAGGCAGCCAAGGCGGCTGCGGCAGCCGGTGACCAACGCACTCGTGGTCAGGTCATGGCCGACACCCTCATCGACCGGATCACCGGCCGCAGCGCGACCGGTGCCAAACCCCGGATCGAGGTCAAGATCGTGATGACCGCCGACTCCCTCACCAACGACGCGGACCAGCCAGCCATGGTCGAGGGCTACGGACCCGTCCCCGCCGCCTGGGCCCGCGAAGCACTCAACGATGCCGAGGTGTTCGTCCGCAGACTGTTCACCGACCCGGCCGGCCGCCTGGTCGCGATGGAGTCCCGCTCACGGAAGGCACCCGACGGGCTCGCGGAGTTCATCACCACCCGCGACGGCGGGACCTGCCGCACCAACGGCTGTGACGCCCCGATCCGCAACATCGACCACATCCAGCGCCACGCAGACGGCGGCGCCACCAGCGCCGCAAACCTCCAAGGCCTCTGCGAACGATGCAACCAAGCCAAAGAAGCCCTCGGCTGGCAAGCCAGACCAGGACCCGACGGCAGCATCATCACCACCACACCCACCGGGCACATCTACGCCAGCCCGCCACCAGACACCTGGTCACCAAATCCATCATCCCTGTCGCCGGCAGAGTTCCGGCTCCGCGAGGTGTTCCTCGACCACACCCTCGCCGCGTGACCCATGTCGCGGTCACGCGAGGGGGAGGACTGTCGACGGATGTTAGGAGGCGTACGCGATCTGCTCCTGGATCTCGAAGCGGAGGCCGTCGGCGGCGGCGATGTAGACGTCCTGGTCCACGAGGTTGCCGTGCATCCGCATCAGGCCTCGGGGACTGGAGTAGCTGTGGTGGGCGGTGAGGCCGAGCGCGGGCTCGACCTCGAGGGAACCGCAGGCGTCGCCGATCTGACGCAGGAACATCAGCGACTCGTAGCAGGACTCGCCCACGGCGTTGAGGGAGGGCGCGTACTCGCCGAAGCGGCGGTAGTAGCGCTCGGCCAGGCCGGCCGACTCGGGGGTGGCGAGGCCGTCGAAGTAGGCGGCGGCCGCGAAGACGTTGGCGTTGGCGCCGGCGCCACCGGCGAGCAGGGTGTTCTCCTCGACCGCGGGGCTCAGCCGGGTCAGCGACGAGCTCAGCCCGGCAGCGGCGAACTGGCGGTTGAAGTGCACGGCGTCCTGGCCCATCAGCAGCATGATCACTCCGTCCTGCTCGCCGCCCTCCAGGCCACGCAGCACGCCGGCAAAGTCGCGTGTGCCCAACGGGACGTACGTCTCGCTGACTACCTCCGAGGGCGACCCGCGCAGCGCGGCCCGGGCCGTCGACCCGGTGACGCGCGGGAAGACGTAGTCGTTGCCGACCACCGCCCAGCGGGCGACGCCGTGGTTGGCCCGCATCCAGGCGGCGGCGGGGAGCAGCTGGTTGACCGGCCGCTCGCCGAGCATGAAGACGCCGGGGGTGTCGTCACCGCCCTCGTGCATGGCGGCGAAGGCGTAGAGAGCCCGGCCGCCCACGCGGGCGGTGATCGCCTGGCGTACGGCGGAGATGTGCCAGCCGGCGATCGCGTCGACCCTGCCGAGCTCGACGAGCCGGGCCACCTCGGCGGCGACCTCGTCGGGTGCGCGACCGGCGTCGACCGCGACCAGCTCGACCGGTCGTCCGGCGATCCCGCCACCGGCGTTGAGGTCCTCCGCGGCCAGCTCGCCGCAGGCCAGGCACCCGGGGCCGTAGATGCCGGTCGGGCCCTGCATCGGCACCACGAACGCGATCGAGACCGCTTCCGGCGGGCGGGGTGCGAGGCCGAGCAGGGCATGCGACGCCGGGGTGAACGACGGCGGGGACATCGGCACCTGCTCCCAGACGAACCGGACGGGATGACTCACCATTGAGCCGATGGATGGTTAGGGTACGGGAGTCGGGCCCTCGGCGCAGCGGGCATCCAACAGACAGTCATGGGAGGACGCCATGGAGGTGGCCGAGACCGCCGGCACGGATCTGCGCAGCTCGGACCTGGCCGTGCTGCTCGCCCGGGCGCAGCGCCGGATAGCACGCGTCCTTGCCGAGGCGTACGCCGACTTCGACCTCACCGCGGAGCAGTGGCGCGTCCTCAGCGTGCTGCTCGACGAGCCGGGCCAGACGATGACACGTCTCGCCGACGGCGCCGCGGTCCCCGCAGCCACCTTGACCAGGCACGTCGACAGGCTGGCCGAGCGCGGTCTGGTGCTGCGCAAGGTCCACGCCCAGGACAAGCGCCGGGCTGTGGTCGCGCTCTCGCCGGTGGGCGCCTCGGTGGCCCGGGAGATCCGAGCCCGGCAGCAGACCGAAGCCGTCGTCAGGGTCGCGCGCGACCTGCGGACCGCCCTCGACACGCTGCCCTGAACCCGGTCGCGAGAAGACGTTTCCGCCTGGAAACAAATCCTCCCAGAGCACGACACATCGGTGAAACAACCCGTCCCTAGATTCCTTCCATTCGAGAGCAATTGTCCGATGGAAGGACCTCCCCCCGTGCGTACGAAATTCTCGAGCCGCGTCCTCGCGGCCAGCTCGGTGCTCGCCCTGGGCCTGACCGCGACCGCCTGCGGCGGCGCCAAGACCGGTGACACCGCGACCAGCGAGAGCTGCGTCGACACCAGCGGCGACACCATCAAGATCGGTTTCCTGAACTCCCTGTCGGGGACGATGGCGATCAGCGAGACGACCGTCTTCAAGTCCCTGTCCATGGCTGCCGAGGAGATCAACGCCGACGGCGGCGTGCTCGGCAAGAAGCTCGAGATCGTCAGCGAGGACGGCCAGTCCGAGCCGACCGTCTTCGCCGAGAAGGCGACCAAGCTGATCCAGGACGACTGCGTCGCGGCCGTCTTCGGCGGCTGGACCTCCAGCTCGCGCAAGGCGATGCTGCCGGTCTTCGAGGGCAACGACGCGCTGCTCTTCTACCCGGTGCAGTACGAGGGCCTGGAGTCCTCCCACAACATCTTCTACACCGGCGCGACCACGAACCAGCAGATCATCCCCGCCCTCGACTTCCTCAAGGAAGAGAAGAAGATCGAGTCGATCTTCCTGGTCGGCTCCGACTACGTCTTCCCGCGCACGGCCAACAAGATCATCAAGCAGTACGCAGCCGCCAACGGCATCAAGGTGCTCGGCGAGGAGTACCAGCCCCTGGGTTCGACCGACTTCGGCACGGTCGTCGACAAGGTCAAGGCCGCCGGCGCGGACGCCGTCTTCAACACCCTCAACGGTGACTCCAACGTGGCCTTCTTCAAGGAGTACAAGGGCAAGGGCCTGACCGCCTCGGCGATGCCGGTGCTCTCGGTCTCGATCGCCGAGGAGGAGGTCCCGGGCGTCGGCGTGGGCAACCTCGAGGGCCAGTACACCGCCTGGAACTACTACCAGACCATCGACAGCCCGGCGAACCAGAAGTTCGTGACCGACTTCAAGGCGGCCAACGGCGCCAAGGCGGTCACGTCCGACCCGATGGAGGCGGCCTACACCTCGCTGCACCTGTGGAAGGGCATGGTCGAGAAGGCCGACTCGTTCGCGGTCGAGGACGTCATCGACGCCTCTGACGGCGTCACCTACGACGCCCCCGAGGGGACCGTCGAGGTCGACGGCGAGAACCACCACATCGCCAAGACCGCGCTCATCGGCCAGGTGAACTCCGAGGGCCTGATCGACACGGTCTGGTCCAGCGACAAGCCGATCGAGCCGGACCCCTACCTGAAGTCCTACGACTGGTGGAAGAACTAGCCTCTTGGACGCGCTCCTCGCCCAGGTCTTCACCGGCATCTCCGCCGGTGCGGTCCTGCTCCTCATCGCCCTCGGGCTCACCCTGACCTTCGGTCAGATGGGCGTGATCAACATGGCCCACGGCGAGTTCATCATGGCCGGCGCGTACACCGCCTATGTCGTCTCGACCATCGTCGCCAGCACCGAGCTGAGTCTGCTGATCGCGCTCCCCGCGGGGTTCGTGGTCGGCGGCCTGCTCGGGCTGGCGCTCGAGGCGAGCGTGCTGCGGTGGATGTACGCCCGTCCGCTGGACACGCTGCTGGTCACCTACGGCGTCGGACTCGTCCTGCAGCAGGTCGCGCGCGACATCTTCGGGGCTCCGGCCAAGGAGGTGTCGGCGCCGGGCTGGCTGGACGGGTCGATCCCGATCCTGGGCTACGACTTCCCGCTGACCAGGCTCTTCATCATCGTCCTGGCAGGGCTGTGCGTGGCGGTGCTGCTGGCGGTGCTCCGGTTCACCGCCCTCGGGCGCCAGATCCGGGCGACCGTCGGCAACCGCGACCTCGCCGAGACCATCGGCATCTCGACCCGCCGCACCGACCGGGCCACCTTCTTCATCGGGTCCGGCCTGGCCGGTGTGGCCGGGGTGGCGCTCACGCTGCTCGGGTCGACCGGCCCCAACCTCGGTACGTCCTACATCGTGCAGGCGTTCCTGGTGGTCGTCGTCGGCGGCATCGGACACCTCAAGGGCACGATCGTCGCGGCTCTCGGCATCGGCCTGCTGCAGGCCTTCCTCGCCCACGCCCTGACCGGCTCGGTCGCCCAGGTGATCGTCTTCCTGGCGATCGTCGCGTTCCTGCAGCTGCGCCCGCAGGGCATCCTCTCGGTCCGGACCAGGAGCCTGGCATGAGCATGAAGAAGCTCTCTCCGTACGTCGGCTGGCTGCTGCTCGCGGTCGCCCTGCTCGTCCTCGCCCCGGCGGTCCTGTCCGACTTCCGCCTCGGCCTGCTCGCCAAGTACTGCTGCTACGCCATCGCCGCGGTCGGCATCGGCCTGGCCTGGGGCCGCGGCGGGATGCTGGTGCTCGGCCAAGGGCTCTACTTCGGCATCGGCGCCTATGCCATGGCGATGCACCTCAAGCTCGCCGATGCCGGCCCCGGCGGGGTGCCGGACTTCATGGCGCTCTACGGCGACGCGACGGTGCCGGGATGGTGGGAGCCGCTACGCAGCGGCGGGCTCGCGCTCGTCGTCATCCTCGTCCTGCCGGCACTCGTGGCGGGCCTGCTGGGGCTCGCGGTGTTCAAGCGGCGGATCAAGGGGGCGTACTTCGCCATCCTGAGCCAAGCGCTCGCGGCCGCCTTCGCGATCCTGCTCGTCGGCCAGGTGAAGACCACCGGCGGCGCCAACGGTCTCAACAACTTCCAGGGCTTCTTCGGGTACGCCCTCTTCGACCCGGCCAACAAGCGGATGCTCTACTTCATCGCCGCCGGGATCCTGCTGATCTCGATCCTGGCGATGGCCTGGCTCTACCGCACCCGCTTCGGCGAGCTGCTGGTGGCCGTCCGCGACGGCGAGGAACGGGTGCGCTTCCTCGGCACCGACCCGGCCAACGTCAAGCTGGCGGCGTACGTCATCGCGGCCGTCCTGGCCTCGATCGGTGGTGCGCTCTTCGTGCCGATCGCCGGGATCGTCTCGCCCGACGACGTCGGCGTGGTCGCCTCCATCAGTCTGCTCGCCGGGGTCGCGCTCGGCGGACGCGCCTCGCTCCTCGGTCCGGCCGTCGGCGCGCTGCTGATCGGCTACGCCGAGACGTCGCTCTCCGAGGCGTTCCCGGGGTCGTGGTCCTACTTCCAAGGTGCCCTGTTCGTGCTGGTCATCCTGCTGTTGCCGGGTGGGCTGGCGCAGCTGCTGGGGCTGGTGAGAGGTCTGGTCTCGCGACGTGCGGGGTCCCGGACCTCCGCGGAACCGGAGACACGAGTGGCGGAGGAGGTCCCGGCATGAGCACGGAGACGCTGGAGGTCAGCGACCTGCGGGTCGAGTTCGACGGTTTCGTGGCGATCGACGGGGTGTCCCTGACCCTGGAGCCCGGCCGGCTGCATTTCCTGATCGGGCCCAACGGTGCCGGGAAGACGACGCTCGTGGACACCCTGACGGGTCTGGCCAGGGGGAGTGGTGAGGCGCGTTATCGCACACGCGATCTGCTCGCGCTGGCATCGCACCGGATCACCCGCCTCGGGGTGGGGCGTACGTTCCAGACCGCCACGGTCTTCGAGGAGCTGAGCGTGCTGCAGAACCTCGACATCGCCGCCGGCGTGCACCGGGCGCGGTGGCGGCTGATGCTGCCGCGGCGGGGGACACCCGAGCAGGTCGCCGCGGTGCTGGAGACCGTCGGGCTCACGGAGCTGGCGGACCGGCCCGCGGGCGTGCTCTCGCACGGGCAGAAGCAGTGGCTGGAGATCGGCATGCTGCTCGTCCAGGACTCCGAGGTGATGCTGCTCGACGAGCCCGTCGCCGGGATGTCGGCAGAGGAGCGGGAGGAGACCGGAGAGCTGCTGCGCCGGATCAGCCCGGAGCGGACCGTCGTGGTCATCGAGCACGACATGGACTTCGTACGACGCTTCGCCGACATCGTGACCGTGCTGCACGCGGGCAAGGTGATCGCGGAGGGCACTGCCGCCGAGATCAGGGAGGACGCCGAGGTGCAGCGGGTCTATCTGGGAGAGGACGCCTGATGCTGAGGATCGAGTCGGTCACCGGCGGCTACGGCCGAACCACCGTGCTCCACGAGGTCAGCCTTGAGGTCCCGACCGGCGCCGCGGTGGCGCTGATGGGACACAACGGCGCCGGCAAGACGACCCTGCTCAAGGCGGCGGTCGGGCTCGTCCGGGCCAAGACCGGCCGGGTGCTGCTCGACGGCGAGGACGTCACCGCGCTGCGCCCGAGCGCACGCGTCAAGCGAGGTCTGGGCTACGTCCCCCAGGGCCAGCAGAGCTTCGGCGACATGACCGCGCTGGAGAACCTCCAGCTGGTCGGCGACCGGGCCGGGATCAGCGAGATGCTCGACCTGTTCCCGGCGTTGAAGGACCTGCTCGGCCGACGCGCCGGGCTACTCTCCGGTGGTCAGCGCCAGCAGCTCTCGATCGCGCGTACGCTGCTGACCAGGCCGCGCCTGCTCATCCTCGACGAGCCGACCGAGGGCATCCAGCCCAACGTCGTCGCCGAGATCGAGCGGGTGATCTCCGAGCTCACCGGTCGCGGCGACCTCTCCGTGCTGCTGGTCGAGCAGCACGTCGGGTTCGCGCTGCGTACGGCTTCTGCCTACTACATCCTCGAGTCCGGCCGGGTCACCGCGCGCGGCGACGGCGGCTCCGAGGCGCACGATCACGTCCGATCCCAGCTGGCCGTCTAGAGAGTTGGCGACATGCATCTGACCCCGTCCGACACCGAGAAGCTGCTGCTGTCCGTGGCCGGGATGGTCGCTCGTGACCGGCTCGCCCGTGGGGTGCTCCTCAACTACCCCGAGTCGGTCGCGCTGCTGTCCACCTGGGTGATCGAGCGTGCGCGTGAGGGGGCGTCGGTCTCCGACCTGATGACCCGGGGGCGCACGGTGCTGAGCCGCGAGCAGGTGATGCCCGACGTCGTCGACATGCTCGTCGAGGTACAGGTCGAGGCCACCTTCCCCGACGGCCGCAAGCTCGTCACCATCCACCAGCCCATCGCATGAAGCACAGCGCCTGAGGAGGCCAGCATGTCCATGCAGTCCAGCGGGCCCGGAGCCGTACGCGTCGCCGAGGGCACCATCCGGCTCAACACCGACCGGAGCGAGGCGGAGCGGCGTACGTTGGTCGTCCTCAACACCGGCGACCGACCGGTCCAGATCGGCTCCCACATCCACCTCGCCGAGGTCAACGCGGCCCTCTCCTTCGACCGCGAGGCGGCCGAGGGATTCCGTCTCGACATCCCCGCAGGCACGTCGCGCCGCTTCGAGCCGGGTGCGTCCCGTGAGGTCGCGATCGTGGCGTTCAAGGGCGCCCGGGTCGTGCCCGGCCTACAGATCAAGCACAGCCAGATCAAGCACAGCCAGATCAAGGAGGCGTGATGGTGGAGATCAGCAGGACCGAGTACGCCGCCCTCTACGGCCCCACGACCGGTGACCAGGTGCGCCTGGGCGACACCGACCTCTGGATCGAGGTCGAGGACGACCTGACCGCCGGCGGCGAGGAGTCGGTCTTCGGCGGCGGCAAGTCGATCCGCGAGTCGATGAACCAGTCCACGGTGCCGTCGTCCGAGGGTGCGCTCGACACGGTGATCACCAACGCGCTCGTGCTCGACCACTGGGGCATCGTCCGCGCCGACGTCGGTATCCGCGCCGGGAGGATCGTCGCCCTGGGGCGCTCCGGCAACCCCGACATCGCCGACGGCGTCCACCCCGACCTGATCATCGGCCCGGGCACCGACGTGGTCAGCGGTGAGGGCAAGATCCTGACCGCCGGAGCGATCGACGTCCACGTACATCTGCTGTCCCGCTCGCAGATCGTCGAGGCGATCTCGACCGGGACCACCACCATCGGGGGTGGTGGCACGGGACCGTCGGAGGGGTCCAAGGCCACCACCGTCACGGGCGGGCCGTGGCATCTGGAGACCGTCCACCGCGCGCTCGACGACATGCCGGTCAACCTGCTGCTGATGGGCAAGGGCAACACCGTCTCCGCTGCCGGGCTGGCCGAGCAGGCGCTGGCCGGAGCCGCCGCCTACAAGGTCCACGAGGACTGGGGCTCGACCCCTGCCGCCATCGATGCCTCGCTGCGGGCGGCCGACGAGCACGGCCTGCAGGTCACGCTGCACTCGGACTCGCTCAACGAGGCGGGCTACCTGGAGTCGACGGTCGCAGCGATCGCCGGCCGCTCCATCCACGCCTTCCACGCCGAGGGCGCCGGGGGAGGGCACGCGCCCGACATCCTCTCGGTGGCCTCGCTGCCCTACGTCATCCCCGGCTCCACCAACCCGACCCTCCCGCACACCGTCAACACCGTCGCCGAGCACCTCGACATGCTGATGGTCTGCCACCACCTCAACCCGCGGGTGCCCGAGGACCTGGCCTTCGCCGAGTCCCGGATCCGGGCGACCACGATCGCTGCCGAGGACGTACTGCACGACCTCGGCGCGCTCTCGATCACCTCCTCCGACGCCCAGGCGATGGGCCGCATCGGCGAGGTCATCTGCCGCACCTGGCAGGTCGCCCACGCGATGAAGGCGCGCCTCGGCTCGCTGGGTGGGAAGGCGGACAACATCCGCGCCAAGAGGTACGTCGCGAAATACACGATCAACCCCGCCATCGCCCATGGCATCGCCGCCGAGGTCGGCTCCGTGGAGCCCGGCAAGATGGCCGACCTGGTCCTGTGGGACCCGCGGTTCTTCGGTATCCGGCCCGAGGTCGTGATGAAGGCCGGCGCGCTGATCTGGGGCGCCCTCGGCGACCCGAACGCCTCCATCCCGACCCCGCAGCCGGTGCTCATGCGACCCACGCTGGTGGGACCGGGGGCGGACCACGCAGTCTCGTTCGTCGCGCCGTCCGCGCTGGACGCCGGCCTCGCCGAGCGCCTCGGCCTGCGCCGGCGCCTGGTCGGGATCGCCCCGACCCGGGATGTCGGGAAGGCCGACATGGTCAACAACTCCGCGACCCCGGACATCCGGGTCGAGCCCGAGACGTTCCGCATCCACGTCGACGGCGAGCTGATCGAGCCCGCCCCCGCGACCGAGCTGCCGCTGACGCAGCTCTACTCGATGTTCTGAGCGCGATGTCGGACGACCTGCTCATGATGCTGCTGGCCGACGCCCGCCTCCCGGTCGCCGGCCACACCCAGTCCGGCCAGCTCGAGGCGGCCGTACGCTCCGGGCTCACCGCCGACCAGGTGCCGGTCTTCATGCGGTCGCGACTGGCCAGCGTGGTCCGGGTCGAGGCGGGCGCTGCGGTGGTGGCGCTGCACCGGCTGCGCGCCGGTCTGCCGCTGGAGCCGGTCCTGGACGCCTGGGCGGCGCGCACGCCCGCGGCCTCGATGCGGGACACCTCGCGCACCCTCGGTCGCGCACTGTTGAGGCTGGTCAGGCGCCTGTTCCCGGAATCGTCACACGTCGCGGAGGTGGCCGGCCTCGAGCGGCCCTGCCGCCCGCTCGTCCTGGCCGCGGCGGCCGCCACCGGTGGCATCGCGCCGGCCTCGCTCGGCCGGCTGGTGGCGTACGACGACCTGCAGACGGTCGCGTCGGCAGCCCTCAAGCTGCTGCCTCTCGACCCGCTCGAGACCACCTCGTGGGTGTACGACCTGCTCCCGGAGGCCGAGCGGCTCGCCACCGAGGTCGCCTCGCTCACCGACCCCGATCAGATCCCGGCGCCCAGCGCGCCTCAGCTAGACCTGTGGGCCCAGACCCACGCTCACACGACCAGGAGGTTGTTCAGTGCCTGAAAACGCGACGAAGGACGACAGGGGGCTGCGCATCGGAGTGTGCGGGCCGGTCGGGACCGGAAAGAGCTCGCTCATCGCGCTGCTCTGCCGTGAGCTCTCCGCCGATCTGGAGATCGGTGTGGTCACCAACGACATCTACACCGACGAGGACGCCCGCTTCCTCCGCTCCGCGGGCGTGCTCGACCCGGCCCGCATCCGGGCCGTCGAGACCGGCGCCTGCCCCCACACCGCGATCCGTGACGACGTCACCGCCAACCTGATCGCCGTCGAGGAGCTCGAGGAGAAGTTCGCGCCGCTGGACGTGGTCTTGGTCGAGTCCGGCGGCGACAACCTCACCGCGACGTTCTCCCCGGCGCTGGTCGACACCCAGATCTTCCTGATCGACGTCGCCGGAGGCGGCGACGTCGCCCGCAAGGGCGGTCCCGGCATCGAGCGCGCCGACCTGCTCATCGTCAACAAGACCGACCTGGCCCCGTACGTCGGTGTCGACCCGACAGCGATGGTCTCCGACGCGGGGTCGGTCCGCGAGGGGCGTCCGGTCATCGCTCTCTCCCGCACCGACCCGGCCTCCGTCGAGGCGCTGGTGGGGTGGGTACGGTCCGAGCTGACCCGGCACCGCGGCGGCGTCCTGGTCCCGGCCGACCCCGGCCCGATGGCTCCCCACTTCCATGCGGACGGCAGCGGCCACACTCACGAGCACGACGCCGAGCATGACCACGACCATCAGCACGCCTGAGCTGGCCGACGGCGCCCTGACCCGGGTGCGGGTCGGGGCGGTCGACCGCGGCCGGGTGCGAGTGGAGACCGACGTGACGGGGCCGGCGATGGCTCCGGCGCTGCGGCCGATGCTGCTCGCCAGCGACGCCCGCTCGGCGCGGATCTCGCTGGTCCCCGACGGCGCGATGCTCCTGGTCGGCGACCAGGTCGAGGTCGAGGTCGAGGTGGGGGAGGGCGCGTGCCTGACCCTGGTCGAGCCTGCCGGGACGGTCGCCTACGACATGGTCGGCGGCCACGCGTCCTGGTTGGTCACGATCACCCTCGAAGCAGGCGCCACCCTGATCTGGGCCGGTGAGCCCTTCGTCGTCTCGGCCGGCGCCGACGTCACCCGCGACACCCGGGTCACGCTCGGACGAGGCGCCCGGCTCGCCCTGCGCGAGACCCTCGTCCTCGGCCGCCACGGCGAGCGCCCCGGCCGGGTGCGCACCACGTGGTCGGCCCATGACCACGACGGCCGCCCGCTCCTGGTCGAGTCCCTCGACCTGGACGAGAACTCGCTGGCCCCCGGACTCTTGGGCCCGAACCGGGTCCTGGGCTCGGTCACCGCCCTGGGTCTCGACCTCCCCGCCGACGTCTGTCCCGAGGGCCGTCTCGACCTGCAGCACGGCGGCACCCTGTGGCGCCACCTGGCGAGCGAGGCTCACCAGATCCCGGCAGCCCCCTGGGAATGCGCCAAGACTGGTTGATGTTTCAACGGGCATGACTGACATCGAGTTCGGCCTGGACACCTTCGGCGGTGTCACCCGCGACGCCGAGGGCAAGCCGCAGCACCACGCGCAGGTGATCCGGAACATCGTCGAGGAGGGCGTGCTCGCCGACCGGGTCGGGCTCGACTTCTTCGGGGTGGGCGAGCACCACCGCCGCGACTTCGCCGTCTCCAGCCCGGAGATGGTGCTGGCCGCGGTCGCCTCCCGCACCGAGCGCCTGCGGCTCGGCTCCGCGGTGACCGTGCTCAGCTCTGACGACCCGGTGCGGGTCTTCGAGCGCTTCGCCACCCTGGACGCGGTCTCGAACGGCCGCGCCGAGATCGTCGCTGGGCGTGGGTCGTTCACCGAGTCCTTCCCGCTGTTCGGCTTCGACCTCGCCGACTACGAGGAGCTCTTCGAGGAGCGGCTCGAGCTGCTCTCCGCCCTGCTGAAGGAGGAGAAGGTCACCTGGGAGGGCCGCACCCGCGCGGCGCTCACCGACCAGGAGGTCTTCCCGCGCACCGAGAACGGCCTGACCGCCTGGGTCGGCGTCGGCGGCAGCCCGGAGTCGGTCGTCCGCACCGCCCGCCACGGCTTCGGGCTCTTCCTGGCGATCATCGGCGGCCCGGCCGACCGGTTCGCGCCCTACATCGACCTCTTCGAGCGTGCCCAGGACGAGTTCGGGACGCCTCGGCAGCGCGTCGCCGTCCACTCGCCCGGCTTCGTCGCGGCGACGGACGAGCAGGCCCGGGAGACCGTCTACGAGGGCTGGCTGGCGATGCGGACCCAGATCGGCCGCGAGCGCGGCTGGCCGCCGCCCAGCCCCGGCGACTTCGAGCGTGAGATCGAGGGCGGCTCCCTCTACGTCGGCTCGCCCGAGACGGTCGCCCGGAAGCTGGCCGGCACCATCAAGGTCCTCGGCGTCGACCGCTTCGATCTGAAGTACGACCAGGGCCAGGTGCGGCACGAGGACCTGATGGGCTCGATCGAGCTCTACGGCACGCAGGTCGTGCCGCTCGTCAAGGACATGCTGGGCTGACTCAGCCCAGAGTCAGCCCAGCTCGACCGTCTCGACGCGCGTCGCCACCACCTCGCCGGCATGCAGGACGGTCCGCGAGGTGGGGGCGGCCGCGACGGCTGCGGCGGGAGTCGGCACGTCGAGGACCAGCAGGTCCGCCGGCGCGCCGACGACGATGCCGTAGGCGTCGAGGCCCATCGCCTGCGCGGCCGAGTCGGTGACGAGGTCGAGGGCGACGGCGAGGGTCTCGTCGGTGCGGAACCCGGACTGGTAGGCGACCTGCCGCGCGATCGCGAGCATGTCGCCGTCACCGTAGGGCCACCAGGCGTCCCGGATGTTGTCCGAGCCGGACCAGACCGTGGCGCCTTCGTCACGCAGCGCCAGCACCGGCGGCATCGGTCCGGCCGGTCCGTTGGTCAGCACCGAGACCCCCGCCTCGGCGAAGAGCCCACCGACCCGGCGGGCCTCGTCGAGGGGGATCGAGCCGAGGCCGTACGCGTGGCTCACGTTCACCTTCCCGCCCAGCCCCTCGGCCCGGGTCCGCTCCGCGATCAGCGAGTACTGACGGACCGCGGGAGCGCCCAGGTCGTGCAGGTGGATGTCGATGCCGGCGCCGTGCCGGGCGGCGAGGCCGAAGACGACGTCGAGGTGGGCCTCGGCGTCGCCGTCGAAGCCGTCCGGGTCGAGCCCGCCGACGAGGTCCGCGCCTGCGGCCAGCGCCTCGTCGAGGAGCTTCTCGGTGCCGGGCGAGGTGGTGATCCCGCTCTGCGGGAAGGCGACGATCTCGACGCGCAGCCGGTCGCGGAGCGCATCGCGCACCTCGAGCACGGCCTCCAGGCCGGCCAGGCCGACCTCGGGGTCGATGTCGACATGCGTACGCACCGTCCCGGTGCCGAACGAGATCATCTGCTCCGCGAGCGCACGAGCGCGCTCCACCACGGGCACGCCGACCTCGCCGCGCAGGGTGTGCTCGGCCGCCACCCGCTCGCGGACGGTCGTGCCGGGACGGTGCGGGTGCCAGCCGGAGCCGATCAGCGTCTTGTCCAGGTGGGCGTGGCCGTTGACGAGCGCGGGCAGGAGCAGGGCCCCTCCCAGGTCCAGGTCTCCCTCAGCCACCGCGGAGGAGGCGGGTGAGACCGCCGAGATCCGAGCGTCCCTCACCGAGACGTCGACTCGGGAGCCGTCGGCCAGCGTGCCGTTGCGAAGGGTTCTGCTGCCGGTCATGAGGTGACCTCCATGGTCTGCGTACGGATGCTGCGTTGCTGATGCACGAGCGTGCCCGACCGGAGCGAGGCCAGGACCGAGGGCACCTGGAGCGCGACGAGCCGGGGGTCGTCGGTGTCCAGGACCACCAGGTCGGCCACATCGCCCGCCGTGGTGCCGTGCGGGGCCCGCCCGAGGATCGCGGCCGGGTGGTCGGTGATCGAGGCGACGAGCAGGTCCAGCATCTCAGTACCGACCAGCTGCCGGGTGAGACCCGCGGTCCAGGCGGCCTGGAGCAGGTTGCCGTTGCCGTAGGGGGAGAAGGCGTTGTGCAGGTTGTTGTTCGAGACCGCGACCCGCACGCCGGCGGCATGGGCGCGCTCCAGCGGAGCCAGGCTGCGGCTGCCGGGCTCGCCGGATCCACCCAGGTAGAGGTCGGTCGCCGGCATCACGACCAGCGAGATCCCGGCCTCGGCCAGCAGGGCGTACGCCACCTCCTGCTCGTCCACGGGCATCGCCGCCAGCTTGGTGACGTGCCCGATGGTGACCTGGCCCTGCATACCGAGTGCGCGGGTGCGCTCGGCGACGGCCGCGACCATCGATCCCGAGGGGTCGTCGTCGAAGTCGAGGTGCAGGTCCACCGGGAGCCCGAACCGGTCGGCCAGGCCGAAGACGACGTCGAGGTGGGCCTCCTGGTCGTCGTCGACGTACGGACATCCGCCGACGACGCCACCGCCGTGCCTCAGCGCGGCGCTCATCAGGGCGGTCACCTGGCGGGTGATCCCGTTCTGCGGGAAGACCGAGAGCTGCAGGTCGATCCGCCCGGCGTTCTCCTCGCGCAGGGCGATGTGCAGGTCGAGCATGTCGAGCCGGATGCCGGCGTCGACCTCGACGTGCGCCCGTGCGGCCACGACCCCGTGGCGCACCATCGACTCCACGCCCTTCCGGGCACCGACCTCGACGATCCCCGCGGGCTGCGTACGCCGCACCTCCTGCATCAGCGCGATCGCCGGGCCGACGCCCGGGCCGGTGGGCTCGAGCCCACCGGCGCCGAGCAGATGGGCCTTGTCGAGGTGGACGTGGGCGTCGACGAAGGCGGGCATCACGACCGCTCCGGCGG
>NZ_JBHVGB010000151.1:0-15779 GCF_042801335.1 Nocardioides sp. NPDC057577
GCCGTCGCAGTGACGACCGGGCCGCTATCACCTGTCCCTGATCAGCGAAGCAGCTTCCAGGGACCGTGCTTGTCGCCCGGCCGCTGGTTGCGGGTCCACCACTTCGCCTCGTAGCGGCGGCCCTCGTGGACCACCACGTCACCGGCGGTGAAGATCCGTGACGGCGTCCAGACGGCGGTGCCGTCCTCGGCGGTCACGATCTCCTCCCAAGCGCCGTAGGGGAGGCCGGGCGCAACCGCGGTCGTCCACCACAGCGCCCGCCACAGCGATCCGGCATAGGTCACCTCGTCGCCGGTGCGGTAGATGGTGCGCGCATCCCAGGCCGGAGCCTGCGGAGCCGCCTCCTCGACCGTGATCGGCACCAGCACGGTCGTGCCGGTGCGCTCGCCGACGACGGTGAGCTGGTTCGCACCCGGCGGCGCCGTCGAGGGCAGGGTCACCGAGACCGAGGCGGTGCCGTGGTCGTCGTACGTCACCGTACCGATCGTGTTGTCGACCGTCGCGGTGCCCAGCACGGTGTCACCGAGCCGGATCTCCACCGACGAGTCGGTGAGGTCCTGACCGGTCATCGCGAGGGAGGCGAGGTCGAAGGTGACCGTCTCCCCCGGTGCGTACTCCGAAGGTGCCGAGGCCGGGAAGGTCACCTCGACGGCCCGCTGGCCGTAGTCGACCGACAGCGGCCCCTCGGCAGTCTGATCGGCGAGGTAGTCGACCATCGCGCTCAGGTCGATCTTGCCGGTGTCGCGCTTGCCGGCGCCGTTGGCGAGCTCGCGGAAGTTGTCCCCACCGGAGGCGAGGAACGAGTTCACCGTGACCGAGTAGGTCTCTTCGGGGTCGAGAGGCGAACCGTCGAGCCACATGCCGGTCACCGTGCCCAGCGGGGTGCCGGGATGGGCCGGGTCGTCGGCCTGCGTGTAGGTGTAGGTGAACCCGTCGGAGACCCCGAGCCTCAGGAACGGCCGGGACGGCACGGCGCCGGCGGCATCGCGCTGCCACTGCTGCTCCAGGACGGTCTTGATCTGCGCACCGGTCAGGTCCATGTTGACCAGCGTGTTGGCGAAGGGCTGCACCAGCGCGGCCTGCTTGTAGGTGATGTCGCGAGCCTCGCCGGCCGCGGTTCCGGCCATGTCCGCGCGCAGACCACCGGGGTTCATGAACGCGATCTGCGCCTCGCCCGACTCGGGCGCGGAGGTCGCCCAGCGCTGCACCTCGGCGACCGTGTTGCCCAGGGTCGACTCGCCGCCACGGTTCTCGGTGGTCCCGTTGGCGAGCTTGGCGCGGTTGAGCGGCGCCTCGATCTGACCCAGCACCTCGGCACCGAGCTCGTCGGCCCGCGCCACCGCGTCGGTGACGATCTTCGCGGTGGCCGCGTCGGGCTGGAAGCCACCCGAGGCGAGCGCGACCAGGCTCGTGGAGAGCCCCTCGACTTCACCCGAGGTGGGGTCGACGGTGTAGACGAGACGGTTCAGGTTGGTGCCGTACTGACCAGCGGAGACCACCGGCCGCTCCGTCACCGCCCGGTCGGCCCACTCGGCGACCGGGAAGGAGCAGTCGTACGCCAGGTGGGTGTGCCCCGAGACGATGGCGTCGACGTTGGCGTTGACGCCGGTGACGATGTCTCCCCAGGTGGTGCCGGGGTTGTCCATCGCGGCACAGTTGATCGACGGGGCTCCCTCGTGGACGAGCATGACGACCACGTCGGCACCTTCGGCCTTGAGCTCGTCGGCGTAGGTGTTCGTCGACTCGACGATGTCGCCGACCTCGAGGTCAGCGATGCCGGCGGGCGAGACCAGGGACGGGAGCTCCTCGGTGACCGCCCCCACGAAGCCGACCTTGACCCCGGACATCTCCTTGATCCAGGTCGCCGGGACCGCCGGGTCGCCGGTGGACTTGAGAGTGACGTTGGCGCCGATGTACTGCCACTCGGCGCCGCCCTCGGGGTTGTCCTCCGCGTCGTAGGAGGCCATCACCCGGTTGATCAGGTCGTCGTAGCCGGCGTCGAACTCGTGGTTGCCGACCGCGGAGACCTCCAGGCCCGCCTCGTTGAGCGCGTCGATGGTGGGCTTGTCGTGCTGGATGAACGACTCGAAGGTCGAGGCGCCGATCAGGTCACCGGCGGCGGCGAAGACCGTGTTGGGGTTCTCCGCGCGCATCTGCTTGACCGCCCCGGAGAGCAGCGCCGCGCCCGCCTCGGCCCCGTTGGCCTGGATCCGGCCGTGGAAGTCGTTGGTGGCCAGCACCTGTACGTCGACCGGTGCCGCCTCCGCGCTGAGCCCGACGACCACGGGGTCGTGGTCCGAGGAGCGCCACGGGCCGTTCTGGTGCAGGTCGGTGCCGGTGTAGTTGTAGCGGCTGTACTCCTTCAGGATCGGCTCACCGGAGTTCACGTTCCAGATGTCCGTGCCGGTGACCCGGGCCTGCAGCGAAGAGCTGAGCAGGATGTGGTCGAGAGAGCCGACCAGACCGGAGAAGAGGTAGCTGTACTCGGCGTTGCCGGAGACCTTCTCGGAGTCGGCATAGCCGGCCTCGTAGAGGACCTGCAGCGGGTCCTCGGAGGTGTAGGAGTTGAAGTCGCCGGCCAGCGCGACGTCGGTGACACCCGCCGACTCCTGGACCGAGGCCACCCAGTCGCGCAGCGCCGTCGCCTGACGGACCCGCGACTCGTTGGAGGCACCCTGGCCGTCGCCGGTGTCGGCATCGCCCGGCCACGGACCGGCCGAGCCCTTGGACTTGAAGTGGTTGACCACGAACAGGAGCGGCGCGCCACCGTCGGCCGGCGCGAAGACCTGGCCGATCGGCTCGCGGGCGTTGCCGAAGGCCTGGTCGTCGTTGCTCTGGTCGCCCAGGGCGAGCGCCTCGCCGACCCGGTTCACCGAGCCCGGCTTGTAGATGATCGCGTTGGTGATCACGTCCATGCCGTCGGCCGGGAGCTGGGCAGAGATCGGGTTGGCCGCCCACGTGCCAGCGCCTGCCGCGGCGTTGAGCGCGGCCACCAACGACTCGGTCGCCTCGCCCGGCTCCTCGCCGAGCGTGGTGGAGTTCTCGATCTCCATCAGGCCGACGACGTCCGCGTCGAGCGCGTTGATCGCGGAGACGATCTTGGCCTGCTGCCGCTCGAAGTCCTCGGGGTCCCAGGCACCGCGCTGGTCGCAGCCGCCGGAGACGTTGTTGCCGTCACCTGCCCGGTCGACGTACGCCTCGCAGCCGCCGTCACCGACGTTGTCGTCGTCGGCGTCGCCGAGCGTGGTGAAGTAGTTGAGCACGTTGAACGAGGCGACCTTCAGGCCGGCGTCGCCGAGCTTGGCGGCGTCGGGGGCCTCGGTGCGTACGTTCTCGAAGTCACCCGGCCACGTCGACGGGTCGGCCGAGATCGGGGCGGTCGGCTGGAGCCGGTAGGTCGGGGCCGTGGGCGAGCCGCCCTCGGTGAAGATCACCGGGTCCAGGTCGGCCGAGGCGCCGACCGCGATCGGGGCGTCGTTGGAGACCCATGGGAGGTCCGCGTCGGTCGGGACCCGCCACGAGGTGGAGCGGCCGTCGTCGAGGACGATCCGGCGGGCGGCGTTGTCGGCCGCGACGGCCGCGGCCTCCGCCGAGCCCGGACGGGCGACCTCGGTCGGCTGGAGCAGCGGCTTGTCGCCGGAGGCGAGGCCGAGCTCGCCGTAGACCGTGGAGCCGGTGTAGGTGTCGGCGACGGTGAGCTCGGCGGGGGCGAACAGCATGCCCTCCAGCGACTCCTTCTGCGCGACCGTGCTCGGCCAGTCGGTCGTCACCGGCGCGATCTCGCCGGTGCCGCCGGCCACGATGCCCGCCGCCGAGCTGACCTCGACCTCGGTCAGACCGGCGTACTCCTTGACCAGGCCGGTCACGGTGACCTTGTCGCCGATCTTGGCGGTGACCGCGCCGGCGGCCTGGGTCTGGTAGACGAAGACCGCGTCCGAGGCCGGGTGGTCCGCGAGCGAGCGCTCGCCGCCGGTGCCCTCGGTCTGGAGGTAGAAGCCGGAGAACCCACCCGAGGGGTAGGCCGCGGTGACGATGCCGGAGGTGGTGACGGTCTGGCCGGCCAGCGGGCTGGTGGTGCCCTCGCCCTGGATCTCGGCCGGGGTGGCCGCGACCGGGTCGCCGGGCTCCTCGGGCTCCTCCGGCTCGCCGCCGGTCGGGGTCGGCGTCGGCGTGGTGCGGGTGAAGTCGGCGGAGTTGTCGTCGGTGTCCGCACCGCCGGTGCGGCTCAGCGACTGGGTCGCGGTCGCGGTGGCACCCGCGGGCGCACCCTCGAAGGAGGTCGCACCCGAGGTGCCGAAGAAGTCGACGATGCCCGCGACCCCGACGGTCGACCCGGAGGTCGCGACCACCGCGGTGCCCTGCTGGAGGGAGATCTGCCCGCCCGCTGCGGCCATCGAGAAGGCCGGTGACGCGGTGTGGTCAGGGGTCGGCAGCGCCTCGCCGGTCGTGCCGGCGGCCGACATCTGGATCAGGTAGTGCGCGCCCGCCGCGACCGAGCCGGACAGCGCCTGCGGGGCACCGCCGCTGCCGCCGCTCGCGGAGCGGTAGTGGATGGCCAGACCGTTGAGGGCGATCGCCTCATCGGTCGGGTTGAAGAGCTCGACGAAGTCCGCGTTGTAGACCGCGCCGGAGTTGCCTCCGGCGCCGTAGACCTCGGAGATGACCAGGTTGTCCCCGGCAGGCGTTGCCTGCGCGACCGGGACAGCCACTGCGTACAGACCGGCGGTGGCGACCGTGAGGCCCACCGCCGATCCGAGCAGCGAACGTGCTGACAGCATTGAGACGACTCCCCGCATGAGGTGAAAGAGTGAGTGCGCCAGCCGGCCTGCCCGATCAGTGCGATCGCTGAGGACCGACCGAAACGACGTGACTCTAACCCGGCGTACGTCTCGTTGGGAGCGCCTTGGGTGAACGTCCGGTAACGGAGTTACAACTAGTCGAAATGGTCCAGACCAGTCGCGGCTACTCGGCCCCGCCACGCAGCGAGGCGCGCTGCTTCCACACCCCGGCGAAGAACTGGGCGCCGGACCACATCGTCAGCGCGACCGCGACCGCGAGACAGATCTGGAAGGCGTAGAAGAGCAGCTCCCCGACCAGGGCGTCACCGAAGGCGCCACCGTGGGCGGAACCGTGCGGGAGCGGCATCAGCAGGCCGCCGAGGGCGACCGCCTGCACCGTGGTCTTGATCTTGCCGAGCTGGTCGGCGGGGATGACGATCTTCTTGAGCACCGAGAGCCGCAGCAGCGTGACGCTCCACTCGCGCAGCAGCACGATGATGGTCACCCACCACCACACGTCGCCGACGATCGAGAGCCCGATGAGGGCCATCCCGGTGACCGCCTTGTCGGCGATCGGGTCGGCGATCTTGCCGAAGTCGGTGATCAGGTTGTGCTTGCGGGCCAGGTCACCGTCGATCTTGTCGGTGATCATCGCCAGCGCGAAGATCGCGAAGGAGACCCAGCGCAGGGTCGGGTTGTCGCCACCGTCGGCGAGCAGCGCCCATGCGAAGAACGGCACCGCGAGGATCCGCAGCGTGGTCAGCGCATTGGGTACGTTCCAGTTGCTCGTCTTCTCGGCCGCAGTCTCGTTCACGGGCTGCACCCTAACCGTTCACCGACGCGACCAGGTCAACGCCTTCGGAGGCGATGACGGTCGCGGTCACCAGATCACCCGGACGTACGCCCTCGACGTCGCCCTCCAGCGAGGTCATCCCGTCCACCTCAGGCCCCTGGTGGGCGGAGCGGCCCCAGATCTCGCCGTCGGAGGTCTCCTCGACGAGCACGACGACCTGCTCCCCGATCCGCTCCTCGGCGCGCTGGGCGGTGAGCTCCTCGACGAGCTCGTTGACGTGCTCGACGCGGGCGCGGATCTCATCGGCGTCCAGCTTGAGCGACTCGTCGAAGCCGGCGGCCTCGGTGCCCTCCTCGTCGGAGTAGCCGAAGACGCCGGTGACGTCCATGCGGGCGGCGACCAGGAAGTCGGTGAGGATCTCGAGGTCCTCCTCGGTCTCGCCGGGGAAGCCGACGATGACGTTGGACCGCACCCCGGCCTCCGGGGCGTACGCGCGGACCTGCTCGAGCAGGCCCAGGAAGCTCTCCGGGTCGCCGAACCGCTTCATCCGCCGCAGGACGGCGTTGGAGGCGTGCTGGAAGCTCAGGTCGAAGTAGGGCGTCACACCGGGCGTGGTGGCGATGACCTTCAACAGGTCGGGCCGGGTCTCGGCGGGCTGGAGGTAGGAGACGCGCACGCGCTCGATGCCGTCGATGCCGGCCAGCTCCGGCAGGAGCGTCTCGAGCAGCCGGATGTCGCCGAGGTCCTTGCCGTAGGAGGTGGAGTTCTCCGAGACCAGGAAGAGCTCCTTGACGCCCTGCTGAGCCAGCCACTGGGCCTCGTGGAGCACGTCGGAGGGGCGTCGCGAGACGAAGGAGCCGCGGAACTGCGGGATCGCGCAGAACGTGCACCGGCGGTCACAGCCCGAGGCGAGCTTGAGCGGTGCCCACGGGGCGTCGTCGAGCCGCGTACGTCCTGCGAAACCGGGCACCTGGTCGACCGCGGCCATGCCGGGGACCGAGATGGCGGAGGCGTCGCGCTCGACCGGGGAGATCGGGAGCAGCAGGCGCCGGTCCTGGGGCGTGTGCGGGTGGTGGGTCTCACCGGCCAGGATCGCGCGGAGCTTGGCGGCGATGTCGGGATAGTCGTCGAAGCCGAGCACCGCGTCGGCCTCGGGGAGCTCGGCGGCCAGGTCCTTGCCGTAGCGCTCGGCCATGCAGCCGACCGCTACGACCGCCTGAGCCCGACCGGTCTCCTTGAGATCAGCTGCCTCGAGCAGCGTGTCGACCGAGTCCTTCTTCGCCTGCTCGACGAACCCGCAGGTGTTGACGACCACCGTGTCGGCCTCGTCCGGGTCGGCGACCAGCCGGAAGCCACCGGCCGTCAGCCGGCCGGCGAGCTCCTCGGAGTCCACCTCGTTGCGGGTGCACCCGAGGGTCACCATGGCGACCGACAGAAGGGGCTGGTCGGTCTCGGCGGAGGGTTCGGTGGCAGTGCTCATCACCGTGAAGTATGACGGGCACACGCCCCGGACACCGAACCCTCGCGCCGAGCCGGGTGTCGATCAGTCCGGGACCGAGCCCGGCTTCACGGACAGGACCGGGCAGGAGGCGCCGAGCAGGATCCGCTGCGCGACGCTGCCCATCAGCAGCTTGCCGACCGGCGTACGCCGCCGCAGACCGACCACGACCAGCTTGGCGTCGAGCTGGTCGGCGGCGTCGAGGACGGCGCCGGCGACGTCCGGGTCGATGGACTGCCGGATCTCGTGGGGCCGGCCGGACGCGGTGAGCCGGCGCTCGAGCTCGCCCACCTGCTCGTCGAGGGCGTAGCGGTCATCGACCAGGGCGTCGCCCCGGGAGGCGTTGACGACCACGACGCCGCGGTCACGACGCTCGGCGTCGGCGAGCGCCCAGTCCAGCGCGACCGAGCCGAAGACGTCGGGCGCCCACGCCACGACCACCCAGCCACCTGCGGGAGTGTCACTCATGACTTTGCCAGCTCCTTCTCGTCGTCGAGCTCGTCGGGGTCGGCCGACTGCTCGGCCCGTGCCCTGAGCCGGGCGATGAACGGCCGGCCCAGGATGAACAGTGCGATCAGGACGTAGATGACCACCGCCAGCGGCTCGCTCAGCAGCGCCGTGTAGTCACCGCCCGAGATGGTCAGCGCCTCGCGCAGCTTGGTCTCCATGAGCGGGCCCAGGATGACGCCCAGGATGAGCGGCAGCACCGGCAGACCGAAGCGGCGCATCATCAGCCCGAGCAGGCCGAAGGCGACCAGCAGCGCGATGTCGAACGGGTCCAGGTTGGTGGCGTACGCCCCCAGGCAGGCGAAGAACAGGATGCCTGCGTAGAGCTGCGGACGCGGGATCCGCAGCAGCCGGGCCCACAGCGGCGCCAGCGGCAGGTTGAGCACCAGCAGCAGGGTGTTGCCGATCAGCAGGCTGGCCAGCAGCGTCCACACCAGGTCGGCGTGGTCGGTCATCAGCTGCGGGCCCGGGGTGATGCCGTAGCCCTGGAGCGCGGAGAGCATCACCGCGGCGGTGGCGGTCACCGGCAGACCAAGAGCCAGCATCGGCACGAACATCCCGGCGGCCGAGGCGTTGTTGGCCGCCTCCGGCCCGGCGACGCCCTCGATCGCGCCGCGGCCGAAGTCGCCACGCTTGGAGAGCTTCCGCTCGGTCAGGTAGGAGAGGAACGTCGGGATCTCGGCGCCGCCGGCGGGAAGGGCACCGAACGGGAACCCGAACGCGGTGCCGCGCAGCCACGGCTTCCAGGAACGGCCCCAGTCGTCGCGGCCCATCCAGGGCCGGCCGACCGGGACCACGTGCGCCGGGCGGCGGCGCAGGTGGGCGGCCACCCACAGGGCCTCGCCGAGGGCGAAGATGCCGACCGCGACGACCACGATGTCGAGCCGGTCGACGAGTTGGGTCACACCGAAGGTGAGCCGCGGCTGGCCGGTGTTGAGGTCGAGACCGACCAGGCCGATCGTCAGGCCGAGGAACAGCGCCGCGAAGCCGCGCAGGGCCGAGGTGCCGAGCACCGTCGTGGTCATGACCAGGGCCAGGACCATCAGCGCGAAGTACGAGGGCGCACCCAGCTCGACGGCCACGTCGGCCAGGGCCGGGGAGAAGAAGGCCACCAGGATCGTGCCGATGGTGCCGGCGACGAACGAGCCGACCGCGGCGGTGGCCAGCGCCTGCGCGCCACGCCCCGCTCTGGCCATCCGGTTGCCTTCCAGCGCCGTCATCACCGAGGCGGACTCCCCCGGTGTGTTCAGCAGGATCGAGGTGGTGGAGCCGCCATACATGCCGCCGTAGTAGAGGCCGGCGAACATGATGAACGCGCTGGTCGGCTCGAGCCGGTACGTCACGGGCAGCAGCAGCGCGATGGCCATCGCCGGCCCGATGCCGGGCAGTACGCCGACGAAGGTGCCCAGCAGCACGCCGATGGCGGCATAGAGCAGGTTCATCGGGGTCAGGGCGGACTCGAGTCCACCCATGAGCAGTTGGAAGTTCTCCATCAGTCAGTCCTCACAGGATCCCGTCGAGTACGCCAGGGGTGAGCGGGATGCCCAGACCGACGTAGAAGGCGTACCAGCTGGCGACCGACAGGACGAGCCCGACGATCACGTCGCGCACCAGCGTGCGGCTGCCGAGGCACCAGGCGGCGCCGGCGAACAGCAACCCGCCCGAGATCGCCCAGCCGAGCAGGTTCACGGTCGCGACCGTGAACAGCAGGACCCCGACCAGCTTGAGGACCGTCAGCCAGTCGGCCGACGAGCTCAGGTCGACGTCCTCGCCCTCCTCGGGCTCCGGCTGGGAGCCGCGGGCGGTGGCGACGGCCAGCAGCGCACCGACGACGACGAGGCCGGCGCCGATGACGTACGGGAAGACGCGGGGGCCGACCGGGTCGGCGAAGCCGACCTCCAGACCGGCGGCGTCGATGACCGTGTAGATCCCGACGACGATCAGGAACCCGGCCAGGCCGTACTGGCCGTAGTCGATCCGGCGCGCGGTGCTCTTGTGCCCGGGCGCTTCGGTTTCGTGGACGCTCACAGCAGATCCAGCTCCTTCAGGGTCGAGGCGACGCGCTGGTCCTGCTCGACCAGCAGGTCGTCGAAGTCGTCGCCGGTCACGAAGGCGTCGGTCCAGCCGTTGTCCTTCAGCGCCTGCTGCCACTGCTTCGAGTCGTGCATCTGGGTAAGCAGGTCGATCAGCTCCTGCCGGCGCTCGTCGCTGATACCCGGCGGGGCGAGTACGCCGCGCCAGTTGAGGAAGACCAGGTCGATGCCGCTCTCGGTCAGCGTGGGCGCGTCGGCGAAGACGCCGCTGCCACGCTCGTCGCCGGAGACGGCCAGGACCCGCAGCTCACCGGCCTCCACCTGGCCCTCGAACTCGGCGAGACCGGAGAAGCCGACCTCGATCTTGTTGCCCAGCAGCGCGCTGGTGAGCGGGCCGCCACCGTCGTACGGGACGTAGGTGACGTCCTTCGGGTCGATGCCGGCGGCCTCGGCCAGCTGCATCGGGAAGAGGTGGTCGGGGCCACCCGGTGAGGAGCCGCCGCCGACCACGATCGACTCGGGGTCCTCGGCCCAGGCCTTCACCAGGTCGTCGATGGTCTTGAACGGCGAGTCGGCCGGAACGAGTACGCCCTCCTGCTCCTCGATGAGCTGGGCGATCGGGGTGGCGTCCTGGGGACGGGCGTCCACCCCGAAGGAGTAGGTGGAGCCGACCACGCCGAGACCGATGGTCATGAGCAGGTTGCCGTTGCCCTCCTCGCTCATCAGGCGGGACATCGCGACGGAGCCGCCGGCGCCCAGGATGTTGGTCACCTGGATGTCGCCGCCGGTCATGTTGTCGCGGTCGAGGACCCCCACAGCCGCCCGGCCGGTCTGGTCGTAGCCGCCTCCGGGGCTGTTCGGGATCCACATGTCGAGGTCGCGGGACTCCGCGCCACGGGTCACGCCGCAGGCCGATGCCGCGGCGAGCAGGCAGGTCGCGAGCACGACGGCGAGAGCACGAGTTCGGCGTATGCTCGCTGCCCGACTCGATTGCCGCTGCTGCGTCGGCAGCGGCGGCTGGCTCGGATCGGGCGGGGACTGCGATGTCGGCGTCGACAACGGCTGGCCTCCAGACTCAGGGGGATGAAACGGTCAGTGGCGATGGTCACAGTCCGGGGTGAGCGCCGTCACCATTCGGCAACCAAAGGAGGTTGTGTAACTTGTGGTCACCGGGATCGCGCCGTCACCTGTCGCTGGCCGGGCAGGTGCTGGTGCTGCAGCTCTCGGTGCTGCTGCTCGTCGTCGTGGCGACGAGCATCGTCTCCCTTCGGCAGAGCGACGCCGACTTCCGTGACTCCCGCGAGGACCGGCTTCGCGCCGCCGCGGAGAGCCTGGCCGGGATCGCGGCGGTCCAGGACGGGCTGACCAGCACCCCCGACCGGCAGGCCCTGAGCTTCTACCTGCAGACCCGGGCCGCGGACGCAGGCGCCGACACCGCCTATCTCACCGGCCTCGACGGCGAGGTGCTCGTCGCCACCGACCCCACCCGGGTCGGCGAGAGGCTCGACCTGGGCAGGCGCGAGACGAGCCGGGCCTGGTCCGGCGACATCGACGACGCCGGCCGCCGGGCGATCGCCGCCCAGGTCCCGGTCTACGGCGGTGGCTCGACCGGTACGGACCCCGAGGCGCCACGTCCGGTCGGCGTCGTCGTGGTGACCGAGGACTATCCGCCACTGACCGAGCGCCTCGCCCGCACCTGGGCCGACGCCCTCACCGTGCTCCTGGCCGGTCTCGCGCTCGGGGTGCTGGGGTCGTGGCTGCTGGCGCGGCTGATCAAACGGCGTACGCGTGGCCTGGAGCCCCGCGACATCGCCGCCCTCGCCGACCACCGCGAGGGCCTGCTGCGCTCGATCCGCGAGGGGGTGCTGGCCGTCGGCGCCGACGGACGGGTCAGCCTGATGAGCGACAGCGCCCGCGAGCTGCTCGGGCTCCGGGAGGACCCGACCGGGCGGCGGCTCGACGAGCTCGATCTGCCCGCCGAGACCCTCGCCCTGCTCAGCGGACCCGAGGAGGTGCACGACGCACCGCTGGTCGCCGGCGAGCGGGTGCTGGTGCTGAACCGCAACCGGGTCCACCACGACGGCCGCCCCGCAGGCACCGTGACCACGCTGCGCGACCGCACCGAGCTGGTGGCGCTGCAGAGCGAGCTCAACGCCCGGGAGAGCGTCACCGAGACCCTGCGGGCGCAGACCCACGAGTTCAGCAACCAGCTGCACACCATCACCGGACTGCTCGAGCTCGAGGAGTACGCCGAGGTGGGCCAGTTCGTCACCGGGCTGACCGCCCGCCGGGCGGCGCTGAGCGACCACATCACCTCCCGGATCGACGACCCGGCGGTGGCCGCGCTGCTCGTCGCCAAGGCCAGCCTGGCCGCGGAGCGACGGGTGAGCATCGACCTGGACGCCGCCAGCTCACTCCCCCGCCTCACCCCCGACGGATCGGCCGACGTAGTCACCGTCCTCGGCAACCTGGTCGACAACGCCGTCGACGCGGCCGCCCTGGTCGGGCCGCTCGACGGTCGGGTCGGCGTACGCCTGACCGCCGAGGGCGAGACCGTGACGGTGCGCGTCTCCGACACCGGCGGCGGCGTTCCGGCCGAGCGTCTGCCCGAGATCTTCCGGCGCGGATTCAGCACCAAGCCGCGCGACGCCAGCGGCCGCGGCGTGGGGCTCGCGCTGGTGCAGCTGGTGTGCCGCGCACGCGGCGGCGAGGTCGAGGTGGAGAATAGCGGGTCGGAGGAGCGCCCCGGAGCGGTCTTCATCGCGACCCTGCCGGACGCCGCGCCGCTCGCCCCACCCACCACCGCCGCCCCCGAGGAGTCCCGATGACGTCCGCACCCGAGCTCACCGTGCTCGTGGTCGAGGACGACTTCATGGTCGCCTCGATCCACACCCGTTTCGTCGAGCGCGTCGAGGGGTTCCGGGTCGTCGGCGTCGCCGCCACCGGCTCCCAGGCGCTCGAGGAGACCGCCCGGCTCTCCCCCGACGTGCTCCTGCTCGACGTGCATCTTCCCGACTTCAGCGGCATCGAGCTGCTGCGCCGGCTGCGCGGACGAGGCGACGACGCCGCCGTCATCGTCATCACCGCCGCCCGCGAGGCCGACACGGTGCGGGCCGCCGCGGCCGGCGGCGCCGCCCACTACGTGGTGAAGCCGTTCCCGTTCGAGGATCTGGCCGCCCGGCTCGATGACGTCCGCCGCTCCCGCGAGGCGCTCGCCCGGATCGGGCAGCGGGCCGAGGGCCCCGGGCACCGCGACGAGGTCCAGGCCGGCATCGACGAGGTCTTCAGCCACCAGGGCGCGCGCGAGGCCCGTGAACGGCTGCCGAAGGGACTCAGCGCCGAGACCGCCCGGGCCGTGCTGGCCGCGCTGCAGACCGCCGGTGAGCTCAGCGCCACCGAGTGCGCCGACGCGATCGGAGTCTCCCGGGTGAGCGCCCGCCGCTACCTCGAGCACTTCGCGAGCACCGGTCGGATCGGCGTACGTCTCAACTACGGCACCGCCGGGCGGCCCGAGCGGCGCTACCGCGCGAGTGACGCCTGAGACCGCTGCCTCAGGCGGACTCGCGGATCACCAGCCTGGTCGGGAGCACGACGGAG
The DNA here is from genome assembly GCF_042801335.1 of Nocardioides sp. NPDC057577. Classification (NCBI taxonomy): domain Bacteria; kingdom Bacillati; phylum Actinomycetota; class Actinomycetes; order Propionibacteriales; family Nocardioidaceae; genus Nocardioides; species Nocardioides sp. NPDC057577. Next base: position 13,207 of record NZ_JBHVGB010000151.1, read on the forward strand.
GCCTCGACCTCCTCCCCCGCCACCAGGCGGAGGATCTGCTCGGCGAGGCGGGTGCCGATCTCGTGGATCGGCTGGTGCACGGTCGTCAGCGGCGGGTCGGTGAACCTGGCCGCCTCGACGTCGTCGAACCCGATCACCGCCACGTCGTCGGGCACCCGGCGGCCGAGCCTTCGCAGCGTACGCAGGGCGCCGTCGGCCATCAGGTCGGAGGCCGCGAAGACGGCGTCGATGCCGGGATCGCGCTGCAGCAGCCGCTCCATCGCATCGATCCCGGACTGGCGCATGAAGTCGCCCTCCTCGACCAGCGGAACCGCCCCCGGCACGGCTTGGAGACCGGTGAGGTAGCCGGCCAGACGCTCGCGCCCGGCGACCATGTCCTGCGGCCCCGCGATCGTCGCGATCCGGCGCCGGCCAAGACCGACGAGGTGCTTCATCGCCGCCTCCACGCCGCTGGCGTGCTCGACGTCGATGAACGGCACCGTCGCCTCGCCCAGCGGCCGCCCGCTGGTGACGACCGGGACGCCCGCCGCCCGCAGCTCCTCGGGCAGGGTGTCGGCGCCGTGCATCGAGGCGAGCACGACACCGTCGACGGTGCGGCCGTGCACGTAGCGCAGGATCCGGTCGTGGCTCGACTGCGTAGAGGCGAGCAGCAGCACCAGCTGCTTGTCCGCCTTCTCCAGCGCCTCCCCGACGCCGCGGATCACGCCCGGGAAGAACGCGTCGTCGGAGAACACCCGGGTGGCCGACTCGGGCAGGATCAGCGCGATCGAGTCCGTACGCTGCGTCACCAGGCTCCGCGCCGCCGGGTTCGGCACGTAGCCGAGGTCGGCGATGGCCCGGCGGATGCTCTCGGCGATGTCGGCACGTACGGTCGTGGAGCCGTTGACGACGCGCGAGACAGTCGCTCGCGAGGCCCCGGCCGCCCGCGCCACCGTCTCCAGCGTCGGCCGGCCGGCCGGGGTCTCGTTCATGTATCGAAACCTATCGCTTCCCGCTCACCTGGAGAACGTGAACCAGTTGACGTTGACGAAGTCGGCCGGCTGGCCGCTGGTGAAGCGCAGGAAGACCGTGTGCGTTCCGGTCACCCCGGTGATAGCGCCCGGGACCGTACGCCACGTCTGCCAGCCGCCGGTGTCGGCCACCGAGAAGCTGCCGATCGGTGCGTTGTTCACGTTGTCGAGCCGCACCTCGACCAGGCCGCTGACCCCCGCGGGCGCACCGGACGCGACCCGCGCGGAGAACGTCCGGGCGGCGCTCGAACCGAAGTTCACGCCGTCGTAGCGGAGCCAGTCGCCGTTGCTGAGGTAGCCGACGTCCTGACCACCACCGGTGTCGGTGGTCGTCTCGGTCTGGGTGCCGCTCTGGCCGTTGTAGGACTCGGCCTGGATCGTCGAGTAGGCGTCGCGGTTGCCCGTCTCCGGCGGGTCGGTCGGCTCGGTGGTGCCGCCGCCCTTGGAGTAGACCGCGACGTAGTCGACCAGCATCGGCACGCCGGAGGCGGTCGCCGAGGTCGGGTTGCCGGGCCAGCCGCCGCCGATCGCGACGTTGAGGATGATGAAGAAGCCGTGGTTGGTCGCGTTGTTCCAGGTCGTCGCGTCGACCTGGTCCGAGCGCACCGTGTGGAAGAGCGTGTTGTCGACGTAGAAGCGGATCTGCTGCGGGCTGGTGCTGCGGTCCCACTCCATCGCATAGGTGTGGAACGACGACTGGCAGGTCGAGCCCGGGCAGCCCTGGATAGTCCCGCCGAGGCCTGTGGTCTCGTTGCACGGCCCGCCGGGCGAGGTGCCACAGTGCAGGGTGCCCCAGACCTGGTTGGCACCGTTGACGTTCTCCATGATGTCGATCTCGCCGATCCCCGGCCAGTTCCAGTAGTTGCCACGGAAGGGCTCGCCGAGCATCCAGAACGCCGGCCAGATGCCCTGCGCGGCCGCACCGGTGACGTTGGGCATCTGGATGCGGCCCTCGACGCGGAGCACGCCGCCCGACGGCGGCTGGAAGTCGATCCGGGTCGTCTCGATGCGGCCGGAGGTCCAGTTGCCGGCGCCGTCGCGGATCGGCTTGATGACGAGGTTGCCGGTGCCGTCCTGGTAGACGTTCTGGGTGCTGTCGCTGTGGTAGGCGATCTCGCCGGTGCCCCAGTTCGCGGCACCGCCGGGGTAGGAGTGGCCGATGTCGTAGATCCAGTCGTTGGTGTTGATCCGCGACCCGGCCGCACCGGTGAAGTCGTCGCTCCACACCTTCGTCCAGCCGGCCGGAGTGCCCGGCTCCGACGCCTCCGAGGCCTGTCCGAACGATGTCAGCGGGATCGCCACCGCGACCATGCCGGCCGCGATCGCAGCGGCTCCTAATGCCTTCAGAATTCTCATGATGACTCGCTTTCCGAATGAACGAGCGATGAGTCCTGGCGACTCGTGAGAGCGCTCTCTCGGATGTCATGGTGGCAGAGCGATGTGACCGCTGTCACCCATCGCTCGAACTCTTTACAACCCACCGAGTCGGCTCGTCCTGACCAGGATCAGCGCCGAGTCGGCTCGTTCTGACCGAGAATGGCGCCGAGTCGGCTCGTTATGACG
>NZ_JBHVGB010000152.1:0-15749 GCF_042801335.1 Nocardioides sp. NPDC057577
GGGGGTATTGCCCCCCCCCGCGACGCCGACGACACCCGAGACCAAGCCCGCGCCGAGTGCCCGTCTGACGTACTTGAACCTGGTGAAGTCCCCCATATTTCGTCACGGTAGTCACAACCGTCACTTAGTTACCAGTGGACTCGCCCAGGCTGCGTCAGGAGTACGCCAGCAGGGTCTCGTCGATCCTCTCCCAGGCAGCACGGAGCTCGGCCAGGTCCTCGGGCCGCTTCCGGGCCAGGTCGGCCTGCTCGCGTACGTCCTCGCTCAGGTCGTAGAGGTGGTCGGTGCCGTCCAGCTGCAGGTACTTGAGCGAGCCGCGGCGCAGCGCCCGCTGTCCGCGCATGCGCCAGAAGAGGTCCTGGGTCTCGCGCGGCCGGCCGCCGAAGAGGAGTGGTACCAGGCTGGTGCCGTCCAGCGGGTAGTCCTGCGCCGGCGTCGCGCCGGCGAGCTCCAGGAAGGTCGCGGTCCAGTCGGTCGTGACCGCGGGCTCGTCGCTGACCTGGCGGCCGGGCAGGGTGCCGGGCCAGCTCAGGATGGTGGGCACCCGGATGCCGCCCTCGTTGAGGCCCGACTTCGCTCCGGTGAACGGCCACACGTTGGAGAACCGCTCGCCGCCGTTGTCGCTGGCGAAGAAGACGACGGTGTCGCGGAGCTGGCCGGTGCGCTCGAGCGCCCGGACGACCTGGCCGATCGACTGGTCGAGATCCTCGACCATGGTCTTGTACGTCGCCAGCGAGCCGCCGTCCCGGTGGAAGAGCACGCCGCTCTCCCCGCCCTTGAGCCGGGCGGTCAGCTCGTCGCTGACATCTCTGTCGTCCGGTCCCTCCCAGGGCCAGTGCGGAGTGGTGAAGTTGAGGTTGAGGAGCCAGGGGTCCTGGTGGTCGCGCTCGATGAAGTCGACGGCCTTCTCGGTGACGATCTCGGTGTAGTAGCGAAGGTCCTCGACCTCCACCTCGTCCTCATAGAGGTCGTACGCACCGTTGTGGCTGAACTTCGAGAAGTAGTCGATCCCGCCGGAGAAGTTGCCGAAGAACTCGTCCCAGCCGACCCGGGTCGGGCTGTACCAGGGCAGGAACCCGCAGTGCCACTTGCCGAAGAGCGCTGTCGAGTAGCCCTGCTCCTTGAGCAGTGAGGCCAGCGTCGGGTGGTCGAGCGGGATGCCGTGGAGCTTGTTCGGAGAGGCGATGGGCTCCGGCAGGCCGCCGGCGAGGCGACCGGGGTAGCGCCCGGTGTAGAGGCCGAAGCGGGTGGGGGAGCAGACCGAGGAGGCGGAGTACGCATCGGTGAACCGCACGCCCGAGGCCGCGAGCCGGTCCAGGTGGGGTGTCTTGATGTCGGGGGAGCCGTACGCGGACAGGTCGGCCCAGCCGAGGTCGTCGCCGAGGATCACGAGGAGGTTGGGCTTGAGCTTGGGCCGGTTGACCTTGCGGGCCCGGAACGGCGTCTCGACGGCTGCGTTGGCGGGGGTGGCGAGGCCGGTGGCGGCGACCGCGCCGGCTCCGGTGGCGAGCAGGCTGCGTCGGCTGAATGTGCTGGGGGAGGACACCGTATGGCCTTTCTTCAGTGAATAACTAGGAATAGAAGACTAGGTGACCGTCCGGCCGGCGGGCGGGGGTCTCGGGTCGCGGACGCGACGGGACGTTGGTCCCGTGGCATCTGGGCCCTAACCAAAGCGGCGTGGCGGCGTTACCTTGGTAAAGAACGGATCGCCAAGGGGGTGGGGACCGGTGCAGCAGCGACGCGATCGGGTGACGCCGGTCCTCTTCGCGATCACGGTCATGCTCGCGCTGACGGTCGCCGGGATCATCCATGTCGCCCACGGCGGCCAGGTGATCGGGCCGTTCGCGGTCGCCGACCAGGTCAGCTCGACCACCAGGCAGGCCAACACGCCCTACGTCTGCTGGGACGGCAACGGCGCCGGCTCCCTGACCCGGTGCCCTGACCCGCGTGGTGCCGACGGTCTGAAGTGGGTCTTTCCGGGCTACGAGGACGCCTTCCGGAGCGGCGAGTGCGCTTCGGGCGAGACCGGCGAGGGCGACCCTTCGACAAGCTCAAGACATCGCCTCTTCATCGAGTGCTCGATGTCCTGGCGCGGCACCCCGGTCTACCTCCACTACGCCTACTGGAGCGAGTGGCACGCCGGCCAGAGGAAGTACACCGCCACCGGTTCGACCCCGAGGATCGAGCAGCGCTCCGATGGCGCGATGTCGCTCTCCTGGCGCCCGCGCCGGTTGCCCACCCCGCACGGCCAGGCCTCCTGGGTCACCGCCGAGATGGTGGAGGGTCACGGCTGGAGCGTCGCCGCCTACGCCGGCGACGGTGAGGTCGCCCGCCAGGCGCTCGAGGAGTTCGGTGAGATCCGCGACCTGCGGGAGTGGCGCGGGCTGCCCCGCTGAGGACCGGTGACGACTCGGGGGATTGGGCACTTCTGACGTAGATTTCTGCCCGTGACCGAGACTTCGTCCGCTGCCGTTGCGTCCGATCTTCCGCTCCTGGACACCGTGCACCACGCTGCCGGTGACCCCGACCGCGAGCAGCCCTGGGCCGAGCTCGGCCTGAAGGAGGACGAGTACGCCGAGATCAGGCGCATCCTCGGCCGCCGGCCGACCGGCGCGGAGCTGGCGATGTACTCGGTGATGTGGTCCGAGCACTGCTCCTACAAGTCCTCCAAGGTGCACCTGAAGCAGTTCGGCGAGATCCCGCAGGAGACCCCGGCCGGCAAGATGCTCGCCGGCATCGGTGAGAACGCGGGCGTGCTCGACGTCGGCCAGGGCTACGCGGTCACCTTCAAGGTCGAGTCGCACAACCACCCGAGCTATGTCGAGCCGCACCAGGGCGCCGCGACCGGTGTCGGCGGCATCGTCCGCGACATCCTCGCGATGGGCGCGCGGCCGGTCGCCGTCATGGACCCGCTCCGCTTCGGTCCGCTGAGCGAGCCGGACACCCACCGGGTGCTGCCCGGGATCGTCTCCGGGGTCGGCCACTACGGCAACTGCCTGGGCCTGCCGAACATCGGCGGCGAGGCCGTCTTCGACGCCTCCTACCTCGGCAACCCGCTGGTCAACGCCCTCTGTGTCGGCGTGCTCCGCCACGAGGACCTCCACCTCGCCAAGGCGTCGGGCGCCGGCAACCTGGTGATCATGTACGGCGCGCGCACCGGTGGCGACGGCATCGGCGGCGCCTCCATCCTGGCTTCGGTGGAGTTCGACGAGGACGGTCCCGCGAAGCGGCCGAGCGTCCAGGTCGGCGACCCGTTCATGGAGAAGCTGCTGATCGAGTGCACCCTCGAGCTCTTCGCGGCCGGCATCGTGCGCGGCATCCAGGACTTCGGTGCGGCCGGCATCTCGTGCGCCACCTCCGAGCTCGCCGCTGCCGGTGACGGCGGCATGCACGTCGAGCTGACCAAGGTCCCGCTGCGCGACTCGACGCTCGCGCCGGAGGAGATCCTGATGAGCGAGTCCCAGGAGCGGATGATGGCCGTCATCGCGCCCGAGGACGAGGCCACCTTCATGGCCATCTGCGACAAGTGGGACGTCGAGGCCGCCACGATCGGCACCGTCACCGGCGAGGGCCGGCTCCGTGTCGACTGGCACGGCGAGCCGATCGTCGACGTCGACCCGCGCACCGTCGCCCACGACGGCCCGGTCTACGAGCGCCCCTACGCCCGCCCGGCGTGGCAGGACGCGCTGCAGGCCGACGTGGCCGAGAAGCTCCCGCGTGCGGCCTCTGCCGACGAGCTCCGCGAGACCGTCCTGAAGCTGGTCGCCTCGGAGAACCTGTGCGACAAGTCCTGGATCACCGAGCAGTACGACCGCTACGTGCGCGGCAACACCGTCCTCTCCCAGCCCGCCGACGGCGGCATGATCCGTGTCGACGAGTCGACCAACCTCGGTGTCGCGCTCGCCACCGACGCCAACGGTCGATTCGCCAAGCTGGACCCCTACGCCGGTGCCCAGCTCGCCCTGTCCGAGTCCTACCGCAACGTCGCCTCCGTCGGCGCCAAGCCGCTGGCCATCTCCGACTGCCTCAACTTCGGCTCCCCGGAGGACCCCGACGTGATGTGGCAGTTCGCCGAGGCCACCCGCGGCCTGAAGGACGCCTGCCTCGAGCTGGGCATCCCGGTCACCGGCGGCAACGTCTCCCTCTACAACCAGACCGGCGAGGTCGCCATCCACCCGACGCCGGTGGTCGCGACGCTCGGTGTGATCGAGGACGTCACCACGCGTACGCCTTCGGACTTCCAGGCGGCCGACGAGGTCGTCGTCCTCCTCGGTGAGACCCACGAGGAGCTCTCCGGCTCGGAGTGGGCCCACGTCGTCCACGGCCACCTCGGCGGGCTGCCGCCGAAGGTGAACCTGGCGGCGGAGAAGGCGCTCGCCGAGCTGCTGCTGGAGGCGCGCTTCGTCACCTCCGCCCACGACCTCTCCGACGGTGGCCTGATGCAGGCGCTGGCCGAGCCGGCGATGTCCGCAGGGCTAGGCGTCTCCGTCACGCTCGCCGGTGACCCGTTCGTCGCGCTCTTCTCGGAGTCGGTCGCCCGTGCGCTCGTCACCGTCAAGGCCGACGACGTCGAGCGGCTCACCTCGCTGGCCGAGCGCCACGGGGTCGCGGCGACGCAGCTGGGCGTGACCGGCGGCGCCACCTACTCGATCGCCTATGACGGCGGCAGCGTCGAGATCCCGCTCGAGGAGCTCACCGGCGTCTGGCGCTCGACCCTGCGGGACGCGCTGGCCTGATCGGCGCCGCGCCGGCGCGGCTTGCGGTGGATGATCCACTCGGCGATCAGCAGGTTCACGACCCAGCTGACCCAGGCCGAGGCCGCGGCGGCGCTGGCGAGGGTGGGGTCCTCGGTGCCGAGGTCGGCGCCGGTCATGACCTCGGGCACGAAGACCATGATCATCACCATCCCCCAGAAGCGGTTGGCGACGATCGAGAACGCCATCGCATAGCTGCGGTACATCCATTCGCGGTGGTCCTTGAACCGCCGCTGCCGCGCGGCACGGTAGCCCTGCACGGTGAACAGCAGGAACAGCACGGCCAGGAACGTGTTGCCGACCTGCTGGGACGGTCCGGCGGCGGGGAACTGGCTGGTGACCAGCGCTGCCAGGCCCGTCGGGATCGCGGTGACGACATAGGTGCGTCCGGTCCAGCGGTGCACTTTCGGGTGGTTGTTGCGCAGCCACGGCCACAGCTGGAGTACGCCGCAGCAGAGCATCACCGAGCCGAAGAAGATGTGCGTCACCAGCGCCGGGTAGAACGCCGGGCCGCGGTCGGTGGGAACGAGCGACTGCGACGGGTCCAGGCCGACATACCGCGGCAGCGCCGTCACCAGGAAGATCACCGTCGCGGCGGCCAGCGGGAAGACCCACCATTGGCGCGCCAGGGGTCGTGTCGAAGTGCTCATGAGCCGTCCGATCTAATAGCGTATGAGATTAACTGTTTATACAGTACGCAAATAGAGGAGGCGGTCAACCCGTTTCTGGAAGGAGCAGTGCATGATGGACGCGATGAGTTCCGAACTGATCCCTCGTCTGTGGGGCAAGCCTCCGGCCGGCCGGCGCGGCCCCAAGCCGGCGCTGAGCGTCGCCCAGATCGTCGAGGCCGCCTACGCCATCGCCGACGAGCAGGGCCTTGCCGCCGTCTCGATGGCCCGGGTCGCCGAGGCGGCGGGCTGCTCGCCGATGGCCCTCTACCGCCACGTGAAGAACAAGGACGAGCTGCTCATCCTGCTCGCCGACCGCCTCTGTGCGGACCTGCCCGCGCCGCCGCGAGACCTCGACTGGCGCGAGGGCCTGGCGGCCTGGATGCGCGCGCAGGTCGACCTGGCGCTGAGCAAGCCGTGGTTCCTGGACCTGCCGCTCGCTGCCACGCTCCCCGGGCCCAACCGCCTCGCCTGGATCGATCTGGGGTTCTACTACCTGCGCGAGGTGGCTCTGCCCGCGGAGGAGAAGCTGGCGATCCTGGGGATCATCTCCCAGTACGGCCTGGGTGAGGCTCGGGTCGAGGTCGAGGCGGCTCGGCTGACGGAGAACCCCTTCGCGACCTTCGAGCAGATGCTCGTGACGTACGCGGATCCGGAGCGTTTCCCGCATCTGATGGCGTCGATGGCCACCTGGCGGCCCGCCGAGTCGGGCGAGGGATCCGACTCCGATGACCCCTCGGCCTTCGGGCAGGGCCTGCTGATGGCTGGGATCGCGGCCCACATCGAGCGCCACCTCGGGCGCAGCACTCCTGAGTAAAGGTAGATACCCTGGCGGGGATGTTCCCCCACCTGCATCGCCCCGTGTCCTATGTCCTCGCCCTGCTGCTGGCGACTGCCGCGCTGCTCGTCAGCGCTGGTCCGGCCTCCGCGGGGGAGGGCGGGACGATCAAGCGGCTCGCGAACAACGCTCGTTCTGACGCGGGACTGGGCCCGCTGACGCGCGACTCCGCGCTCGACGGGCTGGCGCGTAAGTGGGCCTACAAGATCGCCGCCGACGAAGCGCTCTCGCACAACCCTGACCTCGCCGAGCAGGTGCCGGAGGGGTGGCAGGGGATCGGGGAGAACGTCGCCATGGGCTATCCGACCGGTGCCCAGATGCACAAGGGCTGGATGAACTCCGACGGGCACCGGGCCAACATCCTGGGCGACTACACCCACATCGGGATCGCGTTCGTCGTGGTCGAGGGCACCAGCTGGGGCGTCCAGGTCTTCGCGAAGTACCCGCCGGGCGTGCGGCCGACCGCGAAGCCGAAGGCCACCACGCCGGCGCCGACCGCTCCGGCGACGACCGAAGCTCCTCGTGAGACCCCGAAGCCCAAGAAGTCGGCGACCGCGTCGCCGACCCCGTCGCGTACGCCGTCCGCCTCCGCATCGCCGACGAAGTCGACCTCGACCTCGCCCTCGGCGTCACCGTCCGAGTCCGAGTCGGCGCTCGCCGGCGACTCGGAGACGGCCGGCCCGGTGACCTTCAGTGACGCCTCGGACGGTCCGGCTCCCACCTCCAGCGGGCTGTTCGGGATCGGCTACGTCGAGATGGCCGTCGGGGTGCTCGGGCTCTCGGGGCTGGGGCTGCTCATCGCCTTCCTGCTGGCTCGTCGCCGGCGCCGCGAACGGCTCCGGCGCGACCTGGAGGCACCTCCCGCGCGGCACGTCCGCCCGCACCCTGGTGGCCCGGTCTACCGGGGCCAGGTGCATCCGGCGGGCCCCGGCCAGCCCAACCCGGGCCGCCCGATCCCGCGCCCGATCCCGCGCCCGATCCCGCGCCCGAACCTTGGGCCGAACCCTGGGCGCCCCGGCAACCCCGGTCCTCCGTATCCCGGAGACAACCGCCAATGGTGACGACCTAGTCGGCGACCGCGGCGACGGGCCGACGGCTGTCGGCAGGCGCCTGCCGTGCCGACGGCGTACGCCGGAAGACGACGAACGCGACCACGGCCGAGATCGCCATCATCGTGACCGGGAGCCAGAACGCGACCTGCAGGGCCTCGGCGGCCAGCGGCGCGACGGCCGCTCGCTCGGTGGGCGAGAGGGAGCCGATCGCACCGATGCCGTCGCTGCCCAGCCCGGGCAGGCGGGTGGAGAGTGCGGCGGCCAGGAGCACCGAGACGCCGGCGGTGCACAGGGCGGTGGCGATCTGGTTCAGCACGTTGATCATCGTCGAGCCGGCCGGGATGGCGCTGTCCTCGAGGTAGCGGGTCGCGATGGTCATGGTCGGCAGCATCACGAACCCGGCGCCTGCGGTCGCGACGGCGTGGGTCGTCGCCAACTGCAGCATCGGTGCGTCAGCGCTCAGCTGGAGCGCCAGGGCGCCGAAGCCCAGCGTGGAGACCACGATGCCCGAGCCGATCACCGGCAGCGGCGGGTAGCGGTCGATGAGTCGACCGGAGATCTGGATCATGATCCCGGCCGCGATACCGGCCGGAGCCATCAGCAGGCCTGCGGTGGTCGCGGACTCGCCGCGTACGACCTGCCAGTAGAGCGGCACCAGGATCATCGAGCCGAAGTAGCCGCCGGCGAAGCAGACCAGCAGCGCGGCGCTGCCGCCGGTCAGGCGCCGGCCGAGGAGCCGGATGTCCAGCAGAGGAGCCGCGGCGCGGAGCGCGTGCCGGACGAAGAGCGCCACGAGGATGATCCCGGCCCCGATCGGGAGCAGTACCTGAGCGTCGAGCAGGGTGCCCTCGGCGAACGAGGTGCCCAGCACGAGGAGTGCCATCGCGGGCGGAAGCAGGAGCAGGCCGCGTACGTCCAGGCGCGCGCTCGGGCCGCGCTCCAGGCGCGGAAGGTTGCGCATCCCGAGGACGAGGCCGAGCACACCCAGCGGCAGGTTGATGAGAAACATCCACCGCCACGACATCGTGTCGAGCAGCCAGCCTCCGAGCACCGGTCCGAAGACGGGCCCGACCAGCACCGGCAATCCCATCAGCGCCATCAGGCGGCCCCGCTCCTCGTGTGGGGCCGAGCGCAGCGTCAGGGTCATCGCGGCCGGCATCACGAAGCCGCCGCCGAGTCCCTGCAGCACCCGGAACGCGATCAGCGACTCGACGTTCCACGAGGCCGCGACCAGCCCGGACCCGATGGTGAAGACGCCGATCGCGGTCAGGAAGACCTGGCGCGCGCCGAACCGGCTGATCGCCCAGGCCGCGGCCGGGATGACCGTCGCCAGGGCGAGCGTGTAGCCGGTCGCGACCCATTGGATCACCGGCAGCGAAGCGCCCGTCTCCTGGGAGAGACGGGCGATCGCTACCGCGACGATCGTGATGTCGATCGGGATCATCACCGTGCCGGCGATGACGGTGAGCACGATCGTTGTCGGGCTCGGGGCCGTGCGGGGTCGGGGTGTCATGCGTCCAGTGTGGAAGCTAAAGTGAACTTGAGGTCAAGGGGTTTCGGCCCGACCTCAGCTCGACCTCTCCATGGTCCGTACGCCGACGAGCACCCCGCCCACCGCGACGGCAGCGGCCGCGACGAAGCCGCCGATGACGACATCGGCCGGGAACTGGCCGGCGAAGAGCGCCCGCTCCGCCTCCACGACGTACGTCATCGGGTTGATGTCGCTCAGGAACCGCAGCCAGCCGGGAGCGCCGTCGAGGGGGAGCAGGACGCCGGAGAGGAGCAGCAGCGGGAAGATCAGCATCTGCTGGACCGTCCAGAACACCCAGTCCTGCTCCTTCGCGGCGGTGGCCAGCGCGAAGCTGAGCGCACCCAGACCGATCGCGAAGAGCGAGACGATGACGGCTCCGACCAGGACCCCGCCGAGGTGGAGGTCGAAGCTGAACGGGGTCACCACGGCGAGGATGACGACCGTCTGGAACAGGACCGGCACGACCTCCTTCAGGGCCCGCCCGACCAGCAGGGACGGCCTCGACAGGGGCGAGACCAGCAGCCGCTCGTGGGAGCCGGAGCGGATCTCGGCGGTCAGGTCCGCGCCGGTCATCGAGGCGCCCATGAGTGCGGTCATCACGACGATGCCCGGCACGAACCACTGCAGCGCGCTGCCGGTCTCGACCTCGGGCAGGAGCGGGGCGAAGAGGCCAAGGAAGACCAGCGGCTGCACCATCGCGAACAGCATGGAGGCCGGCTGACGCAGCTTGGGTGTGAGCTCGCGGAGCAGCACGGTCCAGGTGTCGGTGAGGAACCCGGTCGAGCGGCTCGGGACGCGGGAGGCGTGGCGGACCTGTGTGGCGGGGACGGTGAGAGTGGTCATGCTGCTGCTCCTTCGGTCTGGGTGCTGGCGTTGCGGGTTGACTCGGCCGACTCGCGCAGGCTGCGGCCGGTCAGGTCGAGGAAGACGTCGTCGAGGGTGGGGGCGTGGACCTCCATCCGGATCGCGGGCGTGCCGTGGGCGGCCAGGTCGATCGCCATCGCCGGGGCGCTGTCGGCGCCGCGCGGCGTGCGGATCGAGACCTGCGTCCCGATGCGCTCGATGAGGGTGGGACCGGTCAACGACGACTCGGCGCGAGCGGCCGCGGTCGCGGCGTCGGCCTCGCTGCCGAAGCCGAGGAGCACCAGGTCACCGAGCCGCTCCTTGAGGCGAGTGGCGGTGTCGTCGGCGATCACCACGCCGTGGTCGATGACGATCACCCGTCCGGCGAGCGCGTCCGCCTCCTCGAGGTAGTGGGTGGTGAGGACGATCGTGGTGCCGCCCTCGTGGAGGCGGCGGATCTGTTCCTGCAGGTTGGCGCGGTTCTGCGGATCGAGGCCGGTCGAGGGCTCGTCGAGGAACAGCACCTCGGGGTGGTTGAGCAGCCCGATCGCGATGTCGAGCCGCCGCCGCTGGCCCCCGCTGAGCGTCTGCACCGCTCGGTCGGCGTACTCCTGGAGGTCGAAGGCCACGAGCAGCTCCTCGATGCGCGCCTTCGCGGCGGCTCGCGGGATGCCGTGGGCGCGGGCCTGGGACATCAGCTCGTCGCGGCCACGCTGGACGAAGGCCGCGGCGTTGCCCTGACCGACGTAGCCGATCGAGCGCCGGACGGCCGCGCGGGAGCGGACGACGTCGTGGTCGGCGACCTCGGCGGTGCCGGAGGTGGGCGGGATGAGGGTGGTCAGCATCCGCAAGGTCGTCGACTTGCCGGCTCCGTTGGGACCGAGGAAGGCGACGAGCTCACCTTGGTGGATCTCCAGATCGAGCCCGCGTACGGCTTCGACGGTCTTCTTGCTTCGGGTGAAGTGCCTGGTCAGCGCCTGAGTGCGGATCACCGGCCGCTGGTTGCTGTGGTTCGTCATGCCTCCAGCCTCTGACGTCATGCGGTCAGCTTCTGTCCGCTTTCGAAACTTTCTTCCGAGATCCGGTTTAGAAGTCCCGCGAGTGGGTAAGAGAGAGCTAGCGCGGCGTCGGTCGGCTCGAGGAGGGGGCGAGCCGACCGACGCGCGGTCTCGTTCCAGTTCATGTGCGAATCAGGTCACGACCTGACCGCAATCACGCTTAGGGTCGGACTCATGAGCGAGCGTCAGCGAGCGACAATCAGCCTCAGGCCGTCGCGTCCGTATCCTTGCCTCTGTTCGACGGAGGCGACGGCATGAGCACGAGCGCCCGGATGCTGCAGCTCCTCTCCCTGCTGCAGACCCACCGTTTCTGGCCCGGCACGGAGCTGTCCGTGCGCCTCGAGGTCAGCGACCGTACGTTGCGGCGGGATATCGAGCGGCTGCGCGATCTCGGCTACGACGTGGACGCCACCCGCGGGGTGGCCGGGGGCTACCAGCTCCGGGCCGGCAATGCGCTGCCGCCGTTGCTGCTCGACGACGAGGAGGCGGTCGCGATCGCCGTCGGGCTGCGCACCGCTGCTGCCGGCCTGGTCGCCGGGATGGGGGACACCTCGGCTCAGGCGCTGGGCAAGGTCGTCGCGCTGATGCCGCCGCGGCTGCGGCGGCGGATGGACGCAGTCACCTCGCAGACCGACTCCCTCCCCTGGGGCGGCCGGGTCCCGCTGGACGCGGGTGTGCTCGGGATCCTGGCGCAGGCCTGCCGCGACGACGAGGCGCTGACGTTCACCTACCAGGCGCCCGAGGCCGAGCCGACCCGGCGGCGCGTGGAGCCACACCGGCTGGTGACGCTCGGCAACCGCTGGTATCTCCTCGCCTACGACCGGGTCCGCCAGGACTGGCGATCCTTCCGTGTCGACAGGGTCAGCGACCCGACGACCACCGGTCAGGTGTTCCGCCCGCGGGAGATCCCGGGCGGGGACGCAGCCGCGTACGTGCAGGCGGGCATCCGCTCCCGCCCCGCAGCCCATGAGATCTGCGTCCACTTCGGCGTCGAGCCCGAGGTGGTCGCGCAGCGGGTGGGACGCTGGGGCGAGGTCGAGCCCGCCGAAGGTGGCTGCCGGCTGCGCATGCACGCCGACGATCTGGGCTGGCCGATGATGATCCTCGCCGGCGTCGACGCCGACTTCACGGTCGAGCAGCCCACCGAGCTGGCCGAGCTGGTCAAGCAGGCGGGGGAGCGTTTCGTCCGCTCATCTGCCTGAGCGGGCCGCCCACTCCTCGCGTAGGAGCCCGTAGACCACCAGGTCCCGGCGCTCGCCCGGATAGGCCTGCGCGCCGCGCATGGTGCCCTCGTGGGTGAAGCCGAGACGCTCAGCGACCGCGCGGCTGCGCTTGTTGAAGACGGAGGTGTCGATGATCGCCCGGGCGATGTCGTACTCGTCGAAAAGGGTGTCCAGCAGCGCCGAGACGGCGCGGGTGATCAGGCCGCGGCCCTCGTACGCCTCGCCCAGCCAGTAGCCGATCGTGGCCGACTTCTCGTAGAGGTTGATCCGCGCGGTCGTGGCGCCGGCGACCTTGCCGTCCTGGCGGATGACGCATGGGACCGCCTCGCCCTTGACCCACTGGTTCAGCAGGTAGGTGCCGAAACCGGCGACGCTCAGCATGGTCTGGTTGCCGTGCGCCCACGGCTCCCACTCCCGGAGGTGTTCGAGGTTGGCGTTGATGAGCTGGTGGACGGCGAAGTCGGTCGACCGGTCACGCAGGACCATCTCCGCGCCGTTCCCGAGGTCGATGCTGAACAACTGATCTCCTACCGTGCCGAACCGGGGCCTGGAGCGTCGCCGTCCTGCAACGCATCCAGGATCAGCGTGCCGTACGCCCGCATCTGAGCCAGCACCGGGATGACCTCCCCCGGGAACCGGCAGATGACCGCGTACGCGGCCCGGCGGCCACCGACGTCGAGCAGCCCGACCTCGGCGCGGACACCCTCGTCGGTGCCGGTCTTGCTCCACACCCGCAGGTCGTGAACAGGATCGGTGTGGGCCAGCGGGTCCAGGCCGAACGCGGCGGAGACCATCGACAGGTCGGCGGACGGCGCCAGCCAGGACAACACGGTGGGGTGTGGCGTACGGAAGTAGGCGACCCAGTCGGCGGCACAGCCGATGGAGAGCATCGGTGCATCCTCCGGCCCGCGTACGTCCCGGACCGAGTCGTTCAGCATCGACCCGCCCGCGGCCAGCCGACGCGCGACGGCCTGGACCGGAGCGAGGCCGACGTGGCCGAGAAGCACGTTGGTTGCCAGGTTGTCCGAGACCGCGCCCACCAGCCGGGCGCAGTCGTTCAGGGTCAGCGCGGGGGCGTCGAGATGCTGCCACAGGCCGCTGTCGGCCACCGGCGCGACGCTGTCCTTGCGCAGCATCAGCTGCCCCAGCGACGCGTCCTCGTCGAGCAGCTCGGCGAGGTGGTGCAGCAGGAAGATCTTGGCGACGCTGGCGGTCGGCAGCAACAGGTCCGGGGTGGATTCGACGAGGGTCTCACCGGAGCCCGTGTCGACCGCGAGGATCGACCACTCCGTCCGTGAACTCATGCGACGGATCCTAGGCAGAGGACGACTGCTCCTCGCGCAGCTCGCCGACGACCTGGATCTTCTGCCAGATCTTGCGGGAGAGGTCGACGGTGAGGCCCTCGACGGTGCTGACCGTGTCCAGGACGACGTTGTCCTGGGAGTCCTCGGCGCACAGCGCGGCCGTCTTGCCGACGAGGCTGAGCAGCTCGGAGCAGTACTCCAGATAGTGGATCAGCCCGTCGGCGTCGAGGGTGAACCGGACGCTGGCCGAGGTGGGCGTGAACCCGGTACGCAGCCGCTCGGGGTCCTTGGTGAGCTGGTGCATGTCGATGATGTGGGCCAGCGAGCGCAGCCGGTGCAGCAGCTTCAGCGCCCGCGACCGCAGCAGCCGCTCCGGGATCGTGTAGAGGAAGAAGATCGCGACCGCGGCGAAGATGAGGTCGTTGACGGTGCTCTCCATCAGCGGTAGCCACTGGACGCCGGTGAGCGTCTCGTCACCGAACGCCGTCGCGAGACCCCAGATGATGGCGACCAACGTCAGCACGAGGACGGCCAGGATCAGCACGCGGGAGACCCCGCGCGTCCACAGCAACCGTCGCCGGAGCCGGTCCCCGACGCCGGAGGACTCCCTGATCAGCCCGCTCAGCTCCTCCGCGACCTTTACCAGGCCACGGTCGGGGAAGCGTGCCGCGATCCGTCCGTGCAGCGTCTCGACGGTCGTCAGCACCATCTCCGACTCGAGTCTCTCCAGTCCCACGTCACCGGAGCGTAGTGGTCGCGTGCCGCCACGGTGGGAAACCACCGCAGATAGGGTGTCGACGTGCCAGCCCGACTCAAGCCCGCGGCCGCGGCTGACGTGGCCGATGCCCTGGATCGCGTACGCGCCGAGGAGCCCGCCAAGGCCGACCTACGGCTCCTGACCAAGCACTTCCTCGCCGTGCTGGAGCAGCGCGCGCCGGGCAAGAGCGTCGAGGTGCGCGTCCCGCCCTATGCCGCGGCGCAGGTCATCGAAGGCGTACGCCACACCCGCGGCACCCCGCCGGCGGTGATCGAGACCGACGCGGTCACCTGGATCGCCCTCGCCACCGGAGCGATGACCTGGTCGGACGCCGTCGATCAGGCCCGGGTCAGGGCGTCTGGAGAACGCACCGACCTGTCGGCGTACCTGCCTTTGGGTGGGGTAGTCCGGTAGCGAACTGCCCGTATACCCGCCAGTAATAGGCAGTTCGCTACCGGACTACCCGACCAACCCCTTCCGGACTTATCCACAGGCCCCCAGAAAGCGGATGCCATGGGGCCGATCTCGGCGCACGCTGGCGGCATGGCGAAGCGAGCACAGCATTTCCGGCCGCGGCAATGGTCTGCGGAGCGACCACACGTGGTGATGCCGCTGCCACTCGACCCCACCGGGCGGGCGGGGCCGACAACCAGGCAGAGTCGCGGGAGTCGATGGAGGCGCGTCTGGCGTGGGCTGTACGTTCCGGCGAGCGTCGACTCGTCCGACGCACAGCAGAGGGTGTTGGAGGCTGCGGTCCTGCTGCCTAACACAGGCGCAGTGACGGGATGGGCAGCGTACGCATGGGCCGGTGCGAAGTGGTTCGCGGGGATGGGCGAGGCGCGGCCGGTGACGTTGGCGACGTATGGTCACAAGCTCCTCACCCAGCCTGGCCTTGCGGTCTCAGCCGAACGGATGCCGCCGCAAGAGCGTCGCTGGATCGACGGGCTTCCGGTCACGAGTCCCGCCAGATCGATCGTCTTCGAGATGCGGTACTCGTCGGATGTACGTGACGCGGTGCGATGGCTCGACCTGGCGATGGCGAGCGACCATGTCAGTCAGAACGAAGCGGCAGCGTACATATCGACGCTGAACGGCTGGACTGGTGTCGGGATGGCTCGGGAGGCGATCGTCCTGGCTGACGAGAACGTCTGGTCGCCGCGGGAGGTCGACCTACGACTCCTGTGGCGGATCGATCTCGGGCTCAGCGCGCTGGTGTGTAATCGTCCGGTCTTCGATCTCGAGGGTCGGCACATCGGGACCCCAGACGTACTCGATCTCGAAGCCGGTGTCGTGGGGGAGTACGACGGCAAGCTCCATCTGGAAGGCAAGCGGAGGGCTGTCGACATCCAACGCGAGGGTCTGTTCCGCGCAGCGGGCCTCGAGTACGTCACCATGGTCTCTCGCGACATCGGTGACCCGAATGGGTTCCTCCGTCGCACCCTGGAGGCGAGATCTCGTGCGCGTCGGATCGCCGTCGCCGACCGCCGTTGGACGATCGATCCACCCCGTTGGTGGACCCCCACCCACACCGTCGAACAGCGCCGAGCGTTGAACGACGTCCAGCGGGAGCGCTTCTTGGCGAATCGGGCGGGGTGACGGTGGGCTCGGGGTAGTCCGGTAGCGAACTGTCCATATACCCCCCCGGAATAGGCACTTGGCTACCGGCCGACCCGCCGCCCGCCCCCCCCCCCCAAATAGCCCCCAAAGAGCCACGCCCCCCC
>NZ_JBHVGB010000153.1:0-15602 GCF_042801335.1 Nocardioides sp. NPDC057577
GTCCTCGCCCACGAGGCCGGGCTCGTGAGCGAGGACCGCTAGGAGGCGCGGGCCTCAGGCGTCGCGCCGGCGGAACACCAGGTAGCCCGCCAGCAGCGTGGCCACGGACCAGGCGGCGAGGAGTCCGAGCCCGCCGTTGCGCCCGTAGGGGAGCCCGTCGGAGAGCCCGAACAGGGTCGCGATCCCGATGCCGAGATACTCCGTGCCCGCCGTCCCCGGCAGGTAGTAGGACACGTCGGTCATCAGGTCCATCCCGCTCATCATCAGCACCATCGGCAGCAGGAAGAGCACCAGGAACGCCACGACCAGCGCCCCGGCGGTGCTGCGCAGACCCACCGCGAGCCCGATGGCCAGCGCGACGACCACGCCCAGGTAGACGCTGATCCTGCCGGCCACCGCCGCCACCGCGGAGACGTCGAAGACGCCGTAGTCACCGGCGGTCAGATAGCCGAGCCCGGCGCCGAGGACGGCGAGGAGCGCCCCGGCGACCAGCGCGACCACCTCGACGACGACCAGCTTCGCGACCAGCACCCGGCCGCGCCGCGGCTCGCACTGCAGGGTCGTACGCATGCTGCCGGAGGCATACTCCGAGGTCACCGTCAGCAGGGCCAGCGCGATCAGTGCGAACTGGGTGAAGAGCAGCCCCGCGGTGGCGACCTCCTCGGCGTGGAGCAGCTGGTCGGCGTGGGAGAGGTTCGGATTAGGCTCGGCGGCGTCGAAGCCCAGCGGGACCGCGTAGAGCGCCATCAGCGCGGCCGCGCCGATCAGGCACCACCAGGTCGAACGTACCGACCAGAGCTTGGTCCATTCGGACGAGATCGCAGCAAGCATCAGGCCACCTCCCCGGCGTACTCGACGCTTCCCGCGGTCAGCCGGAAGTACGCCTCCTCCAACGAGGAATGCCCGGCGAGGAAAGCGCTCATCGGAGCGTCAGCGAGCAGCCGCCCGCGTCCCAGCACGACCAGATGGTCAGCGGTCTGCTGCATCTCGCTCATCAGGTGGCTGGAGACGAGGACCGTACGCCCCTCCGCGGCGAGCGACCTCAGCAGCTTCCGGATCCACATCACCCCGTCGGGATCGAGCCCGTTGACCGGCTCGTCGAAGAGCATCACCCGCGGGTCGCCGAGCAGCACGCCCGCGATCCCGAGCCGCTGGCTCATCCCGAGCGAGAGGCTGCCCGCCCGCCGCCGGGCGACCCCGGCCAGACCGACCCGCTCGAGCACCTCGTCGACCCGGGCCACCGGGATCGAGTTGCTCCGCGCCATCGCCACCAGATGCGTACGCACCCGGCGGCCGGGGTGCACCGCCTTGGCGTCCAGCAGCGCACCGACCTCGCGCAGCGGGCGCCGCAGCGAGACGTAGGGCCGGCCGTCGATCGTGGCGGTCCCGGACGTCGGCCGGTCCAGGCCGAGGATCATCCGCATGGTCGTGGACTTCCCGGCGCCGTTGGGGCCGAGGAAGCCGGTGACCCGGCCGGGTTCTATCCGCAGGGTGAGATCGTCGACCGCGGTCGTCGCGCCGTATCTCTTGGTCAGGTGGTCCACAGTGATCATGCCTCGAACCTAGGGACGTACGCGGCCGGGCACAGTGGACGAAAAGCAGCCGTCCCTACCGACGAAGGTCAGTAGGGACGGCCGCGAACGAAACGAGGATCAGCCGGTGACGCTCTTCGGCAGGCCGGTCGGCGTGCAGAGGTCGGCCGGGATGTCGTCGACCGTGTCCTCCTTGATGTGACCGAACATCGTCAGCGCGCGTTCCCGATCCCACTGGGTGCTCATGCCGACGATGGGGACACCACAGGTCATCGCGGAGCCGCCGGCGAGAGCCTTGAAGGCCCAGGCGAACTTCGCGCCGCCGATGACGCTCATGCCCTTGCCGACCTTGAGGCCCTCGGCGCCCTTGCCCATCTCGGCCAGCTTGAACGGGTTGAGCACGGTGGCCGGGTTGGTCATCTTCTTCCCGATGCCGGAGATGACCTCGGTCTGGTTGACGCCGCGCGCCAGGTCGCCGGTGCTCTCCACGTGACGTGAGCGGGCGTAGGCCAGAGCGGTCGCGCCGTTGGCCTCCTGGCAGCCCTTCTCGATGTCCAGGCCGGCCAGTGGGTCCTTCATGTTCTGCTTCGGGCAGATCTCGACGCCGCCGACGCCGTCGACCAACCGGGCGAGGCCGCCCATGCCGATCTCGACATAGCCGTCGATGCGTACGCCGGTGTTCTGCTCGATCGTCTGGGTCAGCAGCTCAGGACCGCCGTAGGCGAAGGCGGCGTTGATCTTGGTGTTGCCGTGGCCGGGGATGTCCACCGGGGAGTCGCGCGGGATGGTGACCACGATCGTCTTGCCGGCCCCCGTGTGCAGCAGCTTGATCGTGTCGGTGCGGCTGCCGGCCGCGTCACCGGTGTGCAGCTTCTTCTTCTCCTCGGCGGTCAGGCCCTCGCGGGAGTCGCTGGCGACGATGAGGTACGTCGTGCCGGGCTGGTCCGCGGGCCGCTCGCCGGCGGTCGGCTCGTAGGGGACCTTGTCGACCTTGTTCCAGGCGCTGATGCCGATCCAGGCCACCGCGCCGACCAGGATCAGGATCGGGATCATCACGATCGCGACGAACTTGCGGAACGGGTGCCGCTTCTTGGGCCTGGGCTGGCGGCCCCCGCGACCGCCGCCGTAGCCGTCGCCCGGACCCCCATAGCCGCCGTTGCCACCGTTGCCGCCGTACTCGCTCGGCTGGCTCCAGCCCTGGTTGTAGCCCTGGTCGTAGCCCTGGTTGCCATACCCGCCCTGTTGGCCGGGGGTCGGCGCGATCTGCCCCGGCTGGGGCAGCGGCCGGTCATAGCCGCCACGCGGCGGCGCCGCGGGAGGCGGGCCGCCGGACGGGCGCCGGACGGTGGGCATGACGTTGGTGGGCTCGGGCCCCGAAGGCTGAGCTTGCTGGCCGTTGCCGTACGCCCAGCCGTACTGCTGCGACCGGGGATCGTTGGGGCTGCCAGGGTTGCGGGGGTTTGGCATGCGCTCAAACGTACCGTGCCAGGCCGCTAAAGTTAGTCGGCGCGTCGCACCACCGTGTTACTCGTGTGACTGGTGATACTGGCGGTGCAGACTCACACCCGAGGGACCCCAGATGGCTGACCAGAACTACCGGCCCCAGCGTACGGCCGCCGAGCGCGCCTCCCGCGTGCGGTTCCGTCGCGCCATGGCGCTGCTGCTGATCACCCTGCTCCTGCCGGGGTCCGCCCAGCTCGTCGCGGGCAACCGCCGCGTCGGCCGGATCGCGATCTGGACCGTCATCGGTCTCGCGGTCACCACCGGGCTGGTCTTCGCGATCTCGCTGCTCTGGCACGGCCTGATCTTCCGGCTCGGCACGACGCCGTGGCTGCTGGGTCTGTTCCGCATCGCGCTCATCGCCGGCGCCATCGCCTGGGCCGGGCTCTTCATCGACGCCTGGCGCCTGGGCCGCCCGCTCGAGCTCGACCTCAAGCAGCGCCGCATCGTGGTCGCGATCAACGGCGCGCTGGCCTTCTCGGTGGCCGCGACCCTGATCTTCGGCGCCCACCTGGTCAGCGTCCACAAGGGCATGGTCGAGGCGATCTTCGCCGGTGCCGAGGCCGCCGAGGCACACAACGGCCGCTTCAACGTCCTGCTCGCCGGTGCCGACTCCGACGGCGGCAAGACCCGCTGGGGCCTGCGCCCCGACTCGCTCACGGTCGCCTCCATCGACGCGGTCACCGGACGCACCGTCCTCATCGGCCTGCCCCGCAACATGGCGAACTTCACCTTCGACGACGGCTCCCCGATGGACGAGGAGTTCCCGCGGGGCTTCGACTGCGACGGCTGCTACCTCAACGGCGTGAGCACCTGGGCCGAGGACCACAAGGAGCTCTACAAGGGCGAGGACCACCCCGGGATGGCCGCCACCGTCGACGCCGTCGAGGGCATCACCGACCTGCAGATCAGCTACTACGCGATCGTCGACCTCAACGGGTTCCAGGAGATCGTGGACGCCATCGGGGGAGTCACCCTGAACGTACGCCAGCCGATCCCGGTCGGCCTCCCCTCCGACAAGTTCTACACCCACATCCAGCCCGGTACGAAGAAGCTCGACGGCTGGGAGACCCTCTGGTACGCCCGGGCCCGCCACGACTCCGACGACTACTCCCGGATGGCCCGCCAGAAGTGCGTCCTGAACGCGATCCTGCAGCAGACCAGCCCCGCCGACGTCGTACGCCACTACCAGGACGTCGCGAAGGCGACCGGCTCCACCATCACCACGTCGGTCCCGCCGAGCGAGATCGAGCGGTTCTCGACGCTGGCGCTGAAGGCGAAGTCGCAGAAGATCTCGACACTCTCGCTGGTGCCTCCGCTGGTCAACACCGCCGACCCGAACATGTCCGACATCCACGCCGAGGTGCGCAAGGCGGTGAAGAAGGCGACTCCGAAGAAGGAGGAAGTCTTCGAGTCGCCCGGCACCGGCGGTGACGGCGAGACCAAGGCGCCAGCTCCCAAGAACCAGACCAAGGCCGGCGACTCCGACAAGGGCGGCCCCGTCACCGGTGGCTCCCTGGGCTCTCGCAACAAGGGTTACCAGGCCAACGAGACCGACGACCTCGCCTCAGCCTGTTGAACAACGGGTTAAGCGCAGGTCACAGCGACTCGCTGATTCCCGGGATACACCGCGGTCGCGGCTAGTCTGGATCCGTGCCAGGGAGCAATCGTGTCGCCGCGGTGGTGGTGACCTTCAACCGTCTCGAGCTGCTGCAGCGACTGCTGGAGCGGCTCGACGTGGTCGACGGCCTCGACGAGGTGATCGTCATCGACAACGCCTCCACCGACGGTACGTCGCAGTGGCTCGCCGAGCTCGACGGTGCCGACGAGCCGGGTCAGCGCCAGGTGCCGGTGATCGCCCGCACCCTGCAGCGCAACAGCGGCGGCGCCGGCGGTTTCCACGACGGGCTGGAGACGGCGATCGAGCGGGGCGCCGACCTGGTCTGGCTGATGGACGACGACGGCCTGCCCGACACCGACTGCCTCGGGCTGCTGCTCAAGCAGACCGACCTCGACTTCTGGGGGCCGCTCGTCGTCGACGAGGGCGACCCCGGCCGCCTGGTGTTCCCGATCCGGCTCCCCGGCCGCTCCAAGGTCGTGCACCAGCTCGCCGATGTCGAGGCGGCCGCCACCGACGGCCTGATCAAGGACATCGTGATCCCGTTCAACGGGGTCCTGGTCACCCGCGACCTGGTGGAGCGGATCGGCTACCCCCGGGCGGAATACTTCATCTGGGGCGACGACCACGAATACCGTCTCCGGGCCGAGAAGGCCGGGGCGCGGATCGCGACCGTCGTCGGCGCCCAGGTGCGCCACCCCTCCGTCGGTGACCTCGGCACCCCGATGGCGTGGGGGAGGGCGACGTACAACCACACGCCCAGCGACCTGAAGCACTACTGCATGGCGCGCAACAACCTGCTCAACCTGCGCGACTACCGAGGGTGGCCCTTCGCTTTGGCTTTCGTGGCGAAGACTCTATGGTTCTACCTGCTCACCAAGCCGCAGCCGCGCCGGATCTGGCTGTCGATGCAGGCGTGGTGGGCCGCTATCCGGGGGGACTTCAGTGGACACGAGAGGTTCCTTCGTTGAGCACCACCCGTGAGACGGTCGCGATCGTCGTCGTCACCTACAACCGCGCCGACATGCTGCGTGGGCTGCTCGACGGGCTCACCAAGCTCGACCAGCCCGCCGACGCGGTGATCGTCGTCAACAACGCCTCCACCGACCACACGTCGCGAGTCCTGGAAGAGGCGATCACGCCCAACCTCCAGGTCATCGACAGCCCGGAGAACCTCGGCGGCGCCGGTGGCTTCCACCTCGGCACCAAGGCCGCGGTCGAGCAGGGCTGGGACCGGCTCTACCTGATCGACGACGACGTCGTCCCGGCCCACGACTGCCTCGAGGTGCTGCTCGCTCAGGACGAGGACTGCCTCTTCTCCGTGCGTGAGGACAAGAACGGCAAGCTGATCGAGCTGGCCGCGCTGAAGTTCGACCTGCGCAACCCGCTCGCGATCAAGCCCAAGACCGCCGCCGTCATGGACACCTACCCGACCCGCGAGGCCATGCCGGAGCGCGTTCCGGTGGAGAACGTCGCCTTCGAGGGGTTCATGATCCGCCGCACCGTCCTGGAGGAGATCGGGCTTCCCGATCCGACCTACTTCATCTTCTACGACGACGTGGATCTCGCGATCCGCGCCCGCCGCGCCGGCCGCACCATCTGGGCCGTACGCGACGCGGTGCTCGTGCGACAGCTCGACTTCAGCCAGCAGCACGACCTGGCCGGCTGGAAGGGCTTCTACATGTACCGCAACCTCTTCGTCGTCCACTTCCGCTACGGCGAGAATGTCCTCGTACGCCTCAAGCCCTGGCTCATCACCGCGGCTGTGGTTCTCCTCAGCCCGCTGCGAGGCGGCAAGCACGAGGCCGTCAACGTGATCAAGGCCCTGCGCGCAGCGCGAGGCATGCGAACCCTGCCCACTTCTTGAACCGTCCCAACCGCCTGACCCACCCACCCGAACAACACAGCCCGACCGACCCCTTACCCACAGAGACCTAGACTGAGCGATCGTGTCCTTCCCTGAAACCACTCCTGACCTCGTCGTCGTCGGCTCCGGCCTCTTCGGCCTCACCATCGCCGAGCGCGCCGCCACCGAGCTGGACAAGAAGGTGCTCATCATCGAGCGCCGTCCGCACATCGGTGGGAACGCCTACTCCGAGTTCGACGAGGAGACCGGCATCGAGGTCCACAAGTACGGCACCCACCTCTTCCACACCTCCAACCAGAAGGTGTGGGACTACGTGCGGAAGTTCACCGAGTTCACCGACTACAAGCACAAGGTGTTCGGGAAGTACAAGGGGCAGGTCTACTCCCTGCCGATGAACCTCGCGCTGATCAACTCCTTCTTCGGGAAGTCGCACACCCCGGACGAGGCGCGCGCGCTGATCGCGGAGCAGGCCGCCGAGTTCAACACCGAGGACGCCAAGAACCTCGAGGAGAAGGCGATCTCGCTGATCGGCCGCCCGCTCTACGAGGCGTTCATCAAGGGCTACACCGCCAAGCAGTGGGAGAAGGACCCGACGGAGCTGTCGCCCGACATCATCACGCGCCTCCCGGTCCGCTACACCTTCGACAACCGTTACTTCAACGACAAGTACGAGGGTCTCCCGGTCGACGGCTACACCGCGTGGCTGCAGCGGATGGCCGACCACCCCAACATCGAGGTCAAGCTCGACACCGACTTCTTCACCGTGGTCGACGACTTCAAGGGCAAGGTCCCGATCGTCTACACCGGTCCGGTCGACGAGTACTTCGACTTCTCCGCGGGCAAGCTCTCCTGGCGCACCGTGGACCTCGAGTCCGAGATCCTCGACGTGGACGACTACCAGGGCACCGGCGTGGTGAACGCCAACGACCCCGAGGTCCCCTTCACCCGTGAGCTGGAGTTCAAGCACCTCCACCCCGAGCGGGCCGACCGCTACAAGCCCGGCAAGACGATCGTGGTCAAGGAGTACAGCCGCTTCGCCCAAGAGGGTGACGAGCCCTACTACCCGATCAACACCGCCGACAACCGCGAGAAGATCCTGGTCTACCGCGACCTGGCCAAGAAGGAGCCGATGGTGCTCTTCGGCGGCCGTCTCGGCACCTACAAGTACCTGGACATGCACATGGCGATCGCGTCCGCGCTCACCATGTTCGAGAACAAGCTCCGTCCTCACTTCGAGGACGGCACCCCGCTCACCTCCGGAGGCGTTGACGAATGAGCGTGACCCGACTGCTCCAGCGGCAGATCCTGCCCCTGGACCGTGACTCCGACGTACTCCCGCTCTACGTCGACAACCAGGCTGCCATCCTCGACGCCGACAAGTACGAGGTCGGCTCCGACAAGACGGCCCAGGCGCTGAACAACGCCCAGATCCGCCAGTCGATCAACGACGGGACCCAGATCCACCCCGATCAGATCGAGTCGCGTACGGCGCTGCGGATCCTGAAGAGCGAGCGGCTCTCGCTCGGCACCTACTTCAACGCGTTCCCGGCCAGCTACTGGCGCCGGCACACCGTGGTCGACAGCGTGAAGCTGACCGTCGCGCTGCAGGGTCGCGGCGCGAGCGTCATCGTCTACAAGTCGATGGCCAACGGCCGCTCGCAGCGCGTCGACGCCGCGGACACCGGCACCAACCCCGAGGGCACCTTCACCTTCGACCTGCCGCTGAAGCCGTTCGTCGACGGCGGCTGGTACTGGTACGACGTGGTCGCCTCCGACGAGGACGCCGTCATCACCTCGGCCGAGTGGACCGCGGAGGTCCCCGACGACCGTGCCGAGCACGGCACCGTCGACATCTGCGTCACCACGATGAACAAGCCCGACTTCTGCGCCAAGCTGCTCGCGCAGATGGGCGAGGACGAGCAGCTGCGCCCCTACCTCGACACCGTCTTCGTGATGGAGCAGGGCACCAAGAAGGTCGCCGACGACGTCGAGTTCCCGGCGGCCGAGAAGGCCCTGGGCGACCTGCTGCACATCCTCGAGCAGGGCAACCTGGGCGGCTCCGGCGGCTACGCGCGTGGCCAGCTCGAGTCGCTGCGCAAGGGCACCGCGACGTACGCCCTGATGATGGACGACGACGTCGTCTGCGAGCCCGAGGGCATCATCCGCGCGGTCACCTTCGGTGACCTCGCCAAGCGGCCGACCATCGTCGGCGGCCACATGTTCTCGCTCTACGCCAAGTCCCGCCTGCACTCCTACGGCGAGATCGTCCAGCCGTGGCGGTTCTGGTGGCAGTCGGCTCCCGGCGTCTACGGCGACTGGGACTTCGGCGCCCGCAACCTGCGCTCGACCCGCTGGCTGCACAAGCGCGTCGACGTGGACTTCAACGGCTGGTTCATGTGCCTGATCCCGCGCAAGGTGATCGAGGAGATCGGGCTCTCGCTGCCGGTCTTCATCAAGTGGGACGACTCCGAGTACGGCCTGCGCGCCAAGGCGGCCGGCTTCCCGACGGTTTCCTTCCCGGGTGCGGCCGTATGGCACGTCCCGTGGACCGACAAGAACGACGCCCTCGACTGGCAGTCCTACTTCCACCAGCGCAACCGCTTCGTGGCCGCGCTGCTGCACTCGATCTACGACGACGGCGGCCGGATGGTCACCGAGTCGTTCTCCCACCAGATCAAGCACCTGGTCTCGATGCAGTACTCGACGGTCCTGCTGCGCCACCAGGCGCTGCTCGACGTCCTCGCCGGCCCCGAGAAGCTGCACGAGACCCTCGCGACCCAGCTTCCCGCCGTACGCGAGATGGTCAAGGACTACGCCGACGCTCAGCTGAAGGCCGACCGTGAGGAGTTCCCGCCCGTGCGCCGCCACAAGCCGCCGCGCAAGGGCAAGGAGGACACCGAGGTCCCGACCACCCGCGAGGTCAAGCTGGCCGCGCTCAAGGCGCCGATCCGGCAGATCATGAAGCCGCGCAAGCTCTCCACGGAGTTCCCCGAGGCCGAGCTCGCCGCGATGGACAACCAGTGGTACCGGATCACCAAGTACGACAGCGCCATCGTGTCGATGAACGACCAGCAGGGCGCTGCCTTCTACCGACGCGACAAGAAGCTCTTCAACCAGATGCTGAAGGACACCATCAAGGTGCACCGCCGGCTCAAGCGCCAGTGGCCGAAGCTGGCCGAGGAGTACCGCTCCAAGCTGGGCGACTTCACCTCGCCCGAGGCCTGGGAGAAGACCTTCGAGCCGTGGATCGTCGAGGAGAAGGGGACCGATGGCAACCGGAGTTGATGAACGCCCCGTACGGATCGTCGACGCGCCGCTGGCGCCCCCGGCGGAGAACCTCGGCCTGCTCTCGGTCTTCAAGCGCCGCTACCTGCTCAAGCTGCTCGTGCAGCGGGAGATCAGCGGTCGCTATTCCAACTCGATCCTCGGCGTCTTCTGGTCCTACATCAACCCGTTGACGCAGTTCCTCGTCTACTGGATCTTCATGGGCAAGATCATGGGCGCCGACAAGGGGATGGACAACTACCCGGTCCACCTGTTCGCCGGGCTCGTCATCGTCCACTTCTTCACCGAGACCTTCGGGGCAGGGACCCGCTCCCTGCTCGGCAACAAGGGACTGCTGAAGAAGATGGCGATGCCGAAGGAGATGTTCCCGGTCGCCTCGATGCTGGTCTCGCTCTACCACCTCGTGCCGGCGACCCTGATCCTGGTGGTCGTCTGCCTGTTCAGCGGTTGGACGCCGACCTGGGAGACGGTTCCCTCGCTCCTGCTCGCTCTCGGCATCGTGATGGCGCTGGGCACCGCCTTGGCGCTGGTCTTCAGCCTCGCCAACGTCTTCTTCCGCGACTTCGGCAGCGCGGTCAACATCCTGACCAACTACATCCGGTTCGGCGTACCGATGATGTACCCGTTCTCGATGATCGAGGGCGCCCTCGGTGACAAGGCCTGGATCTACCTGCTCAACCCGATTGCGGACGCCGTGCTGCTCTTCCAGCAGGCCTTCTGGGTCGGGGTGACCCCGAATCCCGAGGAGACCGCAGCCAAGCACCTGCCCGAGCATCTGTGGCTGTGGGGCCTGGGCGCGTTCGGTGTCTCGCTGATCCTGCTGGTGATCGCCCAGATGATCTTCAGCAAGCACGAGAACAAGATTCCGGAGCGCCTGACATGACCCTTCGACAAGCTCAGGACAGCGCTGCGGACTCGATCGTGGTGGACGGAGTCACCAAGAACTTCACGCTCCGCTACCACCGCAGCATCAAGGACATCACCGTCGCCAAGATCAAGGGACGGGCGGTCTCCAACACCTTCAAGGCGCTGGACGACGTCTCCTTCACGATCAAGCAGGGCGAGTCGGTCGGTCTGATGGGCCTCAACGGCTCGGGCAAGTCGACCCTGTTGAAGCTGATCAGCGGGGTGATGCGTCCCGACCAGGGTGCCGTGAAGACACGTGGCCAGATCGCCGGCCTGATCGCGACCGGTGCGGGCTTCCACCCGCAGCTCTCCGGGCGGGAGAACATCTTCCTCAACGCGGCGATCTACGGGCTCTCCGCCGAGGAGACGGCCGCGATCTACGACGACGTGGTGAACTTCGCCGAGCTCGGCGACCACCTCAACTCCCCGGTCGGCAACTACTCCTCGGGACAGTATTCGCGCCTGGGGTTCTCGGTCGCCGTCCACATCGACTCCGATATCTTCCTCGCCGACGAGGTTCTCGCCGTCGGTGACAAGCCCTTCAAGAAGAAGTGCATGGAGAAGATGGAGGAGATCCGCGACAGCGGCCGCACCGTGGTCTACGTCAGCCACGCCGCCGGTTCCGTCAAGCGGATGTGCGACCGCGTCATCTGCCTGGAGAAGGGCCGCCTGGTCTTCGACGGCGACGTCGACGAGGGCATCGAGTACCTCCACTACGGTGAGGACGACGCCAAGGGGTCGGCCAAGCTCAGGCAGCTCGAGGCCGCCGACAGTGCCCTCGGGGCGGAGGTCTGACCTAGGGTCAGGGCGAGAGCCTGCGAGGAATTACAGATCTGTAGTTCTTCGCAGGCTCTTCCCACGCCTGTGGCTGATGTGAAAGATGTTCCCTGGTGTTACGGAACCAGGGGGATCCATACGTGCTTTCGCAGGCCGGAGAAGAGCAGTCGAACGAAGTACAGCGCGCTCGGTCGCGCTATGTCGCCTCGACCCAGCAGCTGCTCGTGCTCGGGTTCGTCCTGGCCGCGCTGGTCCCAGCGAGCACCGTCGTCGACCTGAAGGTGGTCCGACCCGGCGAGGTTCCCGTCTCCGGCCAGGTGGCGGCGCCGTCAGCGGCGCAGGTGCCCGCGGTCCCGGTCGACGCCCACCTCGAGGAGATCTCGCTGACCGCACCGTCCGCGCGCCGCGTGCCCGGACGGATCACCGCCGAGGCCACGAAGGCCACCTCTCGGGGCGACGCGGTGACCGTCACCAGCCTCCCGCAGCCGGTGGACGGGTTCGGGACGGTCGGACTCACCTGGGCGCCCGATGCGGTCGTTCCGGAGGATGCGGTCGGTGCCGACGTACGCACTCTGGAGGACGGGACGTGGAGCGACTGGCAGGCGTTGGACGTCCACCTCGACGACCATGCTCCTGACCCGGCCTCCGCGGAGGCCGCCGGGTCGAGGCCGGGCACCATGGAGGCGGTCGTCGGCGAGGTCGACCAGGTGCAGACCAGGCTGCGGCTGACCGGTGCCCAGGTGCCGGCCGATCTCCGGCTGGCGGTGATCACGCCCGGCGAGGCGGACGCGAGCCGCAGCGAGTCCCCCGAGATCGAGACCGGGGCCGATGACGCACCGGAGCCGGCCGAGGGCGCAGAGGACGCCACGAGCGCCGAGGAGGGGGAGGCGGTGACGCTGTCGGCGGCCGCGTACACCGCCAAGCCCAGCATCTACAGCCGTCGCCAGTGGGGCGCCGACGAGAGCGTGCGCGAGGCCGGACCGCCCGACTACCACGAGGTCCGCGGCGGGTTCGTGCACCACACCGTCAACACGAACTCCTACACGAAGGCGCAGGTGCCGGGGATCATCCGGAGCATCTACACCTACCACGTGAAGAGCCGGGGCTGGCGCGACATCGGCTACAACTTCCTGCTCGACAAGTTCGGCCGGATCTGGGAGGGGCGCTACGGCGGCGTGGACCGCCCCGTCGTGGGTGCCCACACCTCGGGTTACAACAGCTACGGCTTCGGCGCCTCGGCGATCGGCAACTTCGACAACGCCGCGCCGCCGACCGCGCTGGTGAACGCCTTCGGATCGCTGTTCGCGTGGAAGCTGTCGCTGCACGGTGTCCGCGGCAACAAGGGCTCCACCAAGATGGGTGACCGCACCTTCTCGCACGCGATCATGGGTCATCGCGACGCCGGCTCCACCGCGTGCCCGGGCCGCTACCTCTACGCCAAGCTGAGCACGATCCGCTCGCAGGCGGGCTCGAAGCAGGCGAGCTGGTCGGCGCGGGAGCTGCAGTCGCAGATCAGCGGCCGCGGTTACCCGGACCTGGTCGCCCGGCGGTCCAGCGACCGGCGGATCGTCGTGCTCCGCACCGACGGCAACGCCCGCTTCGGTACGCCGCGAGCGACCAACCTGATCGGTGGCACCTCGGCCACCTTGATGAACGCCGGTGACTGGGACCGCGACGGCGACGGCGACATCCTGATCCGCCACACCGACGGCACGATCCGAGTCAACCGCGGCAACGGCACCGAGACGTTCGCCACCGGCGTCATCATCGGGCGCGGCTTCCAGTCCGTCTCGGTCATCGACGTGGTCAGCGACATCACCGGCGACGGCTGGCCCGACCTCGTGGGCAAGCACTCAACCGGCGAGATCCGGGTCTGGCCGGGCCGTGGGACCGGTGCGCTGGGTGCGTCCTACCGGATCCGCAGCGGTGTCAGCGGAGCGAATCAGGTCATCGGCGCCGGCCGCTTCTACGCTGACGACGGCTCGCCGGAGGTGATCTTCAAGCGCTCCAACCAGCTGCTGATCTTCCGCACCAACGGCCCTGGTGGCCTGACCACCTACTCCGACCCCGGGATCGACGCCAGCGCGTTCGACTTCATCCTCGCGACCAAGGACCTGCGCGGTGCCTCCACCGGCGGCGACGTGCTGCTGCGCCGCAAGTCCGACGGGATGTGGTTCGCCTACGAGCACAACCAGGGCGGCGGCTGGGACCGGAAGACCCAGATGGGCGTCGTGCGGGGCTACGACCAGTTCGGCTGAGCGCGCTCGGCCTCCGCGAGGGCGGCCAAGCGGTCGTCGGCCGCGTGGGTCGCCAGCACCAGCGAGCCGCCACCGGCGAGCAGGGCGGCCAGGAGCTCGGCACCGGCAGGGGAGGCCGAGGGGACGGTGGAGAGCAGCCGATCGGCCTTCCCGCCACCGAACAGGTCGGCGTGGCTGGTCTCGATGCCTGCCCACGAGGTGGCGGTGTCGTCCGCGGCCGGCGGATCGAAGGGCGTGAAGGCGTCCGGCTGCCCCCAGACCTCGATGCCGACGTCGTGCACGCCCTGGGGGAGCGGGTCGGCGAAACGTACGCCGAAGGGGAGCAGCGAGCACGCCAGGGTCGGCCGCTTCCCGGCGTCATCCGCCCAGGCGGGCAGCGTCTCGGGGCCGCACACGACGGCGTCAGGGCCAGAGGAACCGGAACCGTCGGAGTCCGTGACCACGAGTCCGGTGTTCCAGGCGGCGCCGAGGAACACGGCGGCCAGCCAGTGGGTGGGCAGGTCGATCCGGATGGTGTCCCCGCGCTCGAGGCCGTGCTCGTCGACGAGCAGCCCCGAGGCCTTGGCCACCCAGTTGGCGTACGTCGTGGTCGAGAGCTCCTGGCGCTCGCCGCTCGCCTCGTCGTAGAAGGTCACGAACGGGCCGCCGGGGTTGGTCCGCAGGGCTCGGGCGAGGGTCTCGGGGAAGCTGGTCACACGGAAACCCTAAGGTGTGCGGCATGACGTTCTGGGCAGTGATCCCTGCTGGTGGTGCCGGCACGCGGCTGTGGCCGCTCTCGCGGTCCTCGGAGCCGAAGTTCCTGCGCGACCTCACCGGTCACGGACGTACCCTCCTGCAGGAGACCTACGACCGCCTCGAGCCCGTCTCCGACGGCATCATGGTGGTGACCGGCTCGGTCCACGAGCGGGCCGTGTGCGAGCAGCTGCCCGAGGTGCCGCACGACGCGATCCTGGCCGAGCCGAGCGGGCGCGACTCGATGGCCGCGATCGGCCTGGCCGCGGCCTTCCTGGAGCGGCGCGACCCGGAGGCCGTGATGGGCTCCTTCGCGGCCGACCACGTGATCCGCAACATCGACAACTTCCACGAGACCGTACGCAGCGCCGCGGCGATCGCTGCGGACGGCTGGCTGGTGACGATCGGGATCTCACCGACCTTCGCCTCGACCGCGTTCGGCTACATCGCCGAGGGCAAGCCGCTGACGGGCCACCCGGGCGCCTACCTGGTCGACGAGTTCGTCGAGAAGCCGTCGGCCGAGGTCGCCGCCGGCTATCTCGCGACCGGCCGCTACCGCTGGAACGCCGGCATGTTCGTGGTGCGCCCCACCGTCCTTCTCGACCTGCTCGCGGAGTCGGACCCCGGCTTCACCGACCGGCTGCGGGCCATCGCCGCCGACCCGTCACGGCTCGAGGAGCTGTGGGAGACGCTCCCGAAGATCGCGGTCGACCACGCGGTCGCCGAGCCCGCTGCCGCCGCCGGCAAGGTCGCCACGGTGCCCGCCGACCTCGGCTGGGACGACATCGGCGACTTCGACTCGCTGGCGACGCTGCTCCAGGCCGCAGCCACCGCCTCGCCCGAGGGACCGACGATCCTCGGCGACGACTCGCTCGTCCACGCCCTCGACTCCACCGGCCTGGTCGTGCCCCACTCGGGCCGCATGATCGCCCTCATCGGCCTCGAGGACATCGTCGTCGTCGACACCGACGACGCCGTCCTGGTAACCACCCGCACACACGCCCAGCAGGTCAAGAAGATCGTCGCCGCCCTCAAGGACTCCGACCGCACCGACCTCACCTAAAACGCCGAGTCGGCGCATCCGCCCCCTCTCGCTCGCTTCGCTTCGCGAGGCACGGGGGCAGATG
>NZ_JBHVGB010000154.1:0-15316 GCF_042801335.1 Nocardioides sp. NPDC057577
AAGGCCGCCCCTCGGGGCGGCCTTCGTTCTCTTTGTACGTCTTCATTCTCCGGGAACGGTCACCGCGAGGATCCACAGCGCACCCGCGGTCAGCGCCAGCAGGGCCACGTCGAACCAGCGGTTGCGCACGGCCAGCATCCCGGCATCCTTCGTACGCAGCACCGCCCGCCCCAGCGACGCGGACCCCACCCCGGCGGCGAGGACGATGATCCCCACCCGCCAGTGGCCGAAGCCGACC
This sequence comes from Nocardioides sp. NPDC057577, assembly GCF_042801335.1. Taxonomy (NCBI): domain Bacteria; kingdom Bacillati; phylum Actinomycetota; class Actinomycetes; order Propionibacteriales; family Nocardioidaceae; genus Nocardioides; species Nocardioides sp. NPDC057577. The sequence goes on from NZ_JBHVGB010000154.1 coordinate 239, forward strand.
AGCCCGAGACCGACGATCGCCGCCGTCAGCACCCCGAGGTAGACGAACCCGCCGATGGTCGAGGGGAAGCCGCGTACGTCTTGGAGGTCCGTCTTCTCGTGCTCAGGAGCAACCGCCGCCGGTGCGGGAGCCTGCGGCGTGGGGGTGAGCGGCGGGTGGACGGACACGATGTCAGAGCCTTTCGAGAGCCTTCTCAGCGCTGAGGACGATATTGGAGAGCAGCATGGCGCGTGTCATCGGACCCACCCCACCCGGGTTCGGCGACACCCAGCCAGCCACGTCCCACACGTCCTCGGCGAGGTCTCCTGCGATCTTACCGTCGACGCGGGAGACACCGACGTCCAACAGGGCCGCGCCCGGCTTGACCATGTCCTTGGTGATGATCCCGGGCACGCCGGCGGCAGCCACCACGATGTCGGCGTTGCGGGTGTGGGCAGCCAGGTCGCGGGTGCCGGTGTGGCACAGGGTGACCGTGGCGTTCTCGCTACGGCGGGTGAGCAGCAGGCCCAGCGGGCGACCGACGGTCAGCCCACGGCCGACCACGACGACCTCGGCGCCCTTGATCTCGACCCCGTGCCGCCGCAGCAGCTCGATGCAGCCCACCGGGGTGCACGGCAGCGGGCCGTCCTCACCGAGGACCAGCTTGCCGAGGTTGTAGGGGTGGAGACCGTCGACGTCCTTGTCCGGAGCGACCCGGGAGAGCAGCGCGAACTCGTCCAGGCCGGTCGGCTGCTGGATGAGGAAGCCGGTGACTGCCGGATCCGCGTTGAGCTCGTCGATGACCTTCTCGACCTCCGCCTGGGTGGCCGTGGCGGGCAGGTCGACACGGGTCGAGGCGACACCGATCTCGGCGGCGTCCTTGTGCTTGGCGTTGACGTACCAGTGCGAGCCGGGGTCGTCGCCGACCAGGACGGTGCCGATGCCCGGGGTGATTCCCTGGGCCTTCAGCTTCTCGACCCGCTCTGCGAGCTCGGCCTTGATCGCCTTCAGCGTCGCGGTGCCGTCCAGCTTCTGTGCTGTCACGATGTCAATCCTGTCACTCGGTCTTCAAAGAATTTCGTACGCTGCGGGCGCATGTCGCTTCGCTGCCCGCTTCCACGCCGGTTGGCCGCGCGGTTTCAGTTGCGTCGGGCTTTCGCCGACGCGGCGCAAAGGTCCCTCCCCCGCTTCGCTCCTCCGGGACATTTGCGCCGAGTCGGCGCTTAGCGCGCTGCGCGCGCTAGTGCGCGAAGTGGCGGGTGCCGGTGAAGTACATCGTCACCCCGGCCGCCTCGCAGGCCTTGATGGTGAGCTCGTCGCGGATGGAGCCACCGGGCTGGACGATCGCCTTGACGCCGGCGTCGAGCAGGATCTGCGGGCCGTCCTCGAAGGGGAAGAAGGCGTCGGAGGCGGCGACGGCGCCGCGGGCGCGCTCGGAGCCCTCGGCGAGGGTGTTGGCACGCTCGACAGCCAGGCGGCAGGAGTCGACGCGGTTGACCTGGCCCATGCCGATGCCGACCGAGGCACCGTCGGAGGCCAGCAGGATCGCGTTGGACTTGGCCGAGCGGCAGGCCTTCCAGGCGAAGGCCAGGTCGGCCAGTGTGGCCTCGTCGGCGGCCTCGCCCGTGGCCAGCGTCCACGAAGCCGGGTCGTCGCCCTCGGCGTCGACGTGGTCGACCTGCTGCATCAGCAGGCCACCGGAGATCGGGCGGGTCTCGACCGGGGCACGCTCGTCGGCGGGTGCGATCAGGATGCGGATGTTCTTCTTGCCCTGCAGGATCTCGACGGCGCCGTCCTCGTAGCCCGGAGCCACGATGACCTCGGTGAACACCTCGGCGACCTGCTGGGCCATCTCGACCGTCACCGGCCGGTTGGAGGCGATCACGCCGCCGAAGGCGGAGACCGGGTCGCAGGCGTGGGCGCGCCGGTGGGCCTCGGCGATGTCGGCACCGACGGCCAGACCGCACGGGTTGGCGTGCTTGATGATCGCCACCGCCGGCTCGGCGAAGTCGTTGGCAGCGCGCCGGGCGGCATCGGTGTCGGTGTAGTTGTTGTAGGACATCTCCTTGCCGTGCAGCTGCTCGGCACGGGCGAGCCCGGCGGGGCCGAACCCGTTGAGGTAGAGCGCGGCCTTCTGGTGCGGGTTCTCGCCGTAGCGCAGCACGGTCGCCTTCTCGTACGTCCCACCGACCCACGCCGGGAAGCCGGTGCCGTCGGTGCTGTCGGTGAGCACGGAGCCCATCCACGAGGCGACCTGGACGTCGTACGTCGCGGTGTGGACGAACGCCTTGGCCGCCAGCGCCTTGCGCTCCTCGTAGGTGAAGCCCTCGCCCTGCGCAGCCTCAAGAGCCTTCGCGTAGTCGGCACCGTCGGTAACGATCGCGACGGACGGGTGGTTCTTCGCGGCGGCGCGAACCATGGACGGGCCACCGATGTCGATCTTCTCGATGCAGTCGTCGATGCCGGCGCCGGAGGCGACGGTCTCGGCGAACGGGTAGAGGTTCACCACGACCAGGTCGAACGGCTCGACCTCGAGCTCCTTGAGCTGCTCGACGTGGGACTCGAGGCGGCGGTCGGCAAGGATGCCGGCGTGCACGCGCGGGTGCAGCGTCTTCACCCGGCCGTCGAGGCACTCGGGGAAGCCGGTCAGGTCCTCGACCTTGGTCACCGGCAGGCCGAGCTTCTCGATCAGTGCGGCCGAGCCGCCGGTCGAGACGAGCTCGACACCAGCGTCGTGGAGCCCGCGGACCAGGTCTTCGAGACCGGTCTTGTCGTAGACGGACACCAAGGCCCGCTTGATGGTGATCTGATCGAGCACAGCAATCTCCTCATCGGTCAACGATTTCGATGAGGGCACCCAGGCGGTCGATGCCGTCTCTCACACTCCCCGGTGGTCCCCCACCTGCGCCAGTCGTGTGCTCGTCACTCTAACCGCTCAGGCAGGTCCGAATCGAACTCGCCTGCCGTCGACCGTGTAGCCCTCACGGGCGATCCGCCCGACGTTCTCGACCAGCATCGAACGCTCCACGACCTTGATCCGCTCGTGCAGCGTCTCCTCGGTGTCGTCGTCCTCCACCGGCACCGTCACCTGCGCCATGATCATCCCGGTGTCGACCCCAGCGTCGACGACGAACAGCGTCGCCCCGGTGACCTTCACGCCATACTCGAGCGCATCCCGCGCCCCGTGCATCCCCGGGAAGGACGGCAGCAGCGCCGGATGCGTGTTGAGCGTCTTCCCCCCGAACCGGTCCAGGAACGCCTCCCCCACCAGCTTCATGAACCCGGCAGAGACGACAAGATCAGGCTCGTACGCAGCCACCGACTCCGCCAGCGCCGCATCCCACTCCTCGCGCGACCCGAAGTCCTTGACGCGGTGCACGAACGTCGGGATCCCCGCATCGCTCGCCCGGGTCAGCCCCTGGATCCCGTCGCGGTCAGCCCCGACCGCAACGACCTCGGCCCCGTACTCCGGGGACGCGCAGGCATCCAGCAGGGCCTGGAGATTGGTGCCCGATCCGGACACGAGGACGACAAGACGAAGAGCCACGCCGTCACTGTAGAGCAGCACAAGGCTCGTGCCCGCGCCCAGTGAGCACCACCGGGCCCCCACCCGCACGAATCACTCGTCGGCGGGGAGCGTACGCCGGTGCCACCAGGTCATCGTGAGTCCGGCGAGGAGACCGGCGAGGCCGAAGAAGGCGATGGCGTTGACGAGCACCTGGCCGGCGTACGGCCCGACGTCGGCCATCCGGCCGGGGCCGACGGATCCGCCGGCGACACCGGAAAGAATGGCGAGGAGCAGGCCTGCGAGGACGCCGGCGCTGACACCGCGGAGGGCGCCCTCGGACCAGCGCAGGGTGGGCCGGACCCGACTGACGCGGCAGACGGCCCAGAAGGCGGTGAGCGGGCCGAGCGCCATCACCGCGGCGACCCAGGCGGGCGGGGCGCCGTTGTCGGGCAGGGCGGCGAGCATCGGGAACATCGGCAGCGGGCCGAGGGTCACCGCCGTCGGGGTGACGGTGGTGCCGACACCGACCGTGAAGCCCGGCCCCAGGGCGTACGCACTGGAGAAGAGCACGGCGTTGGGGAGCACGAAGACGGCGAGCAGCGAGTAGAGGATGATCCCGCCGACGTCGAGGTGGAGCTGGGAGACGACGTTGACCGACGTGGTGAAGTCGGTGAAGAGGGCCGCGAAGAACACCAGCGTGCTGACCGCGAACCACCAGAGCAGGATCGACCTGACCATCACGAGTACGTCCACGGCAGCGCGTGGCAGCAGCGTGATCCACAGCGCCGCGCGGCCGGAGCCGACCGCGATCGCGGGCAGCGCCACGACCACGCAGAGCCCGACCGACCAGGCGAAGACGCCGGCGATGCTCGGCGCGGTGGCTGGGGTGCCGGCGACGAGCGCCGTCACGATCGCGGTCACCGTGTAGCCGAACGTGAACAGCCCGGCGACGACCGGGACGGTCAGGTCGCGCTCGCCGTCGGCGAGGGCGTTGGCGTCGGGGCCGTGCAGCGAGACCGCGTCACCTACCCGGACGCCGACCTGCCACAGAACCCAGGCGAGGACGAGGGTCAGCCCGAGCGGGACGACGGTGACCGCGACCCCGGAGACGACGACGCCCGAACCGTGACCGAGCAGCCACCCGAGCGCGGCGACACGCAGGGCGTCCGAGGGTTCGCCGTGGGCGCCCATGTCGCTGATGAACCAGCCGAGGATGCCGATCGCCAGGCACACGACCAGCGTGGCTGCGGCCGTGCCGATGCCGCCGAGCAGGGCGACCGCGACCAGCGGGCGGCGATGGCGGAGATCATGGAGATCGTCCGCGGAGAGCCCACGGTCAGGGGTGCGAGGAGGCAGCAGCGAGGACATCGCGTCTCATCCTCGCAACCCGCGTCGTCCCGATCTCGGCGACGCGCCGCCAGGAGCGGTCCCCGGCTTGGTCACAGCGGTTGATACCCGCCTGTGCATCTGCGGGTATTGCCGTTCATTCGACCGAATCACCTACAGTTGACCGCTGACATGGGCATGACCACGGCAGACCACGAGACCTTCGAGGCGTTCTATCAGGACGTCCGTGGGCGCCTCCTTCTCCAAACCTGGTCGCTGACCGGGGATCTGGAGGCCGCCAAGGCTGCCGTGCGCGGCGCGCTGGTCATCACCTGGCACCACTGGCGCAAGGTGAAGCCGATGGACGACTTCGAGCGCGAGGACTGGGTGCGCCCGATCGCCTGGTCCAAGGCGATCCGCAACCACTCGGTGCCCCTGCTCCACCGCGACCAGACGATCGCGCCGGAGGCGCGCCACACCCTCTCCGCGCTGCGCGGCCTGCCGCTCCACGACCGCAAGGTCTTCCTGCTCGGCCACCTCACCAGCGTCGACCTGGCTCAGCTGGCCCGTGAGGTCGGCACCCCGATCAGCCGCACCGAGACCGACCTGCAGGCCGCCAACGCCGCCATCTGTGCCGAGCTCGGGATCGCTCCGGAGCAGCTGCAGTCGATCTTCGACCCGCTCGTCGACGTGCTCACCGAGCAGCCCTGGCCGAAGACCTCGACGATCACCACCGCCGGCGCCGTGCGCCGCCGCGTGCACACCACCATCGGCGCTGCCGCGGCCATCGCCGCCCTGGTCGGCACCGGCTTCTTCGTCACCCAGGGCGCCGAGACCGCGCCACGGCTCAACACGCTCTCGATGCAGTCGGCGGCCGAGGAGTTCGAGGTCGAGCCCAGCCAGATCCCCGGCAAGAAGCTGACCGCCAAGGACCTGATGACCGAGGAGGAGGTCGCGAAGATCTACGGCGGCACCTGGGCCGTGGACATCTCCTCCGACAACCTCGAGGGCACCGGCCTCACCATTCCCTGCCAGGCCGACACCTCGGCCGACAAGCGGCCGGTGGCGAGCCTGGCGCGCACCTTCACCGCCAAGGCGAAGGCGACCACCGCCGGCACCACGATCGAGTCATCGGTCGACGCGACGGCCGCGGCTGCGGCGTACAAGAAGATGCAGGGGTGGTACGCAGCGTGCGCCGAGCCCCGCTACCAGCTGATGGTCACCGAGACGGTCGAGGGCATCGGAGACCAGGCGACCCTGTTCACCTACCGCGACTGGGAGAACAACCGGGCGGTCACCTACGGCGTCGCGCGCACCGGCAGGCACACCGCCGCGGTCACCGTGAAGACCGAGGGCAAGTCCAGCACGACCGCGGCCAGGACCTCGACGATGCTCGGCACCGCCGTCCACAACCTCTGCTCGATGCCCGGCGCGGGCGCGTGCGTGGAGACCAAGCGTCCGCAGGCGACGGTGGTCCCGCTCGCCACCGGCAAGGCACCGGGGCTGATCAACGAGACCGACCTGCCGCCGGTCAGCACCATCGGTGACCCCTGGGAGGGCACCGAGGCGAAGGCGGCCAAGACAAACCCGGCCCAGACCCGCTGCGACGGGACCGAGTTCAACGCCAAGGGCATGACCGGCGCCCAGACGCGTTCCTTCGTGATCCCCGAGACGAAGAAGAAGCTCGCGCAGACCTTCGGGCTCACCGAGACGGTCGGGAAGTTCGGCTCCGCCAAGGAGGCGCAGGCCTTCAACGTCGCGATCAAGGGCCGGCTGGACAAGTGCAGCGACAAGCAGCTCGGTAGCCACGTCACCCAGCTCGCGACCGAGTCCATCAAGGACGGCGCGATCACGGTGTGGGACATCCGGGTGGAGCTCGAGAACTCCTCGATCTACTACCGGATGGCCGCGATCCGGCGCGGCGCCAACGTGGCTCAGATGAGCTTCAACCCCGACGGCGACGCCGACATGAGCAACTCCGACTTCGTCGCTCTCGCCAAGCGCGCCGCCTACCGGCTCGACTATCTCTGAGCCCCCTTCTTCACAAGACTTGTCCCTCCGGATGCAACCGGACCTGCCTCCCATGCATCTGAACCTCTGAGGCTGGCGCAGGGCCAGATCAGGGTCCGGCCGGTCCGGGGAGGCAAGCGATGGACGAGGACGAGTTCGACGTGTTCTACAACGCGTCCTACCGCCGCGTGTGCGCGCAGGTGTACGCCATGATCGGCGACTCCGACGAGGCCGCCGAGTGCGTCCAGGAGGCGTTCGCCCGCGCCTGGGCGCACCGCCGCAAGATGTCCTCGGTCGACTACCCCGAAGCCTGGGTCCGCACCACCGCCTACCGCCTCGCGGTGGGCCGCTGGCGCAGAAAGAAGTACGCCGGCCGCGTCACCGACAGAGCCGTCGGCGTCCGCACCGAGATGCCCGCCGTCGACGAGACCCATGTCGCTCTCGTCGACGCCCTCAAGCAGCTTCCCGAGGCCCAGCGTCAAGCGATCGTCCTACATCACATCGCCGACCTGCCCGTCCACCAGGTGGCCGCGGAGGTCGGCGTACCGACCGGAACCATCAAGGCCCGCCTCTCCCGCGGGCGCACCGCGCTGGCAGCGCTGCTGGCAGACGAAGCGCCCGGCACCGCAATGGAAGGAGGCGTGCGATGAATGACCCGATCTCCCGCCTGGACCGGTTCCGCGCGAACACCCCTGGAGCACCGATGAAGTCCGCAGCCGAGGTACGCCGCCGGGGTGACCAGATCCGCCGCCGCCAGCGCACCCTCGTCACCGCCGGAGCCGTGGCCCTGGCCGCGGTCGTCGCCGGACCGATCATCTTCCTCTCCGCCGGATTCGGCGACAAGGCCATCGACCCTGCTCCTGCGCCCAGCGAGACTCCGAGCACGGTCGCCCCCAGCGCCTCAGCCTCGGCCTCCGCGCCGGCGTCGGACCTCACCCGCGCAGCCCTCCCGATCGCGGCAGACCTGGTCGCGGAGGAGCCGTTTCCGGCCTGGGTCGAGGAGCGGACCTATGACGGTGAGGGACAGGGCGACCACAACGAGTGCCTCACCGCGTCTCTGAGCGACGCGGGTGCGCTGGCGACCGTGCGCCGTGACTTCGTCCCCCGGCCCGGGGACGAGCTGTCGGACTCGGCCGGGACACTGAAGGCCGTCGTCGCCGAGTTCGACTCGCCCGAGGCGGCCGAGAAGGCGCGCGGCGACCTCGCCGAGGCAGCGGCCGCGTGCCGCGGCGTGGATGCCCCCGAGACCGCGGGCTCGCTCCCCGTCGAGGGCGGCGTCGTCTCCGCCGGGGAGATCGACGTGGTGACGTACCAGCCCGACGACCCGGACATGCACGCGGTCTGGGAGATCGCGACTGCCGTCGTCTCCGCCGACGACCGGGTCCTGGTGATGACCCGGAAGCGCGGCGTGCAGAGCTACGTCTCCCCGACCGACCTGCAGACCTCGGCCGTCAACGCCGCCCACCGGATGGTCGGCGCGAAGAGTCCGGTCGAGGCGTCCTCGAACCCGCCGGCCTCCTCACCGGCGACCAGCAAGGCTCCGGAGCCGACCCTGTCGGCACGACACCTGCTCACCGGCGAGGAAGCGATCTACCCCAACGGAGGAGCGCTGGACTGGGTCGAGAGCTCCGGCTCGACGACCACCGGCGAGGCCACCCCCGCGGGCAACGCCTGCTGGCAGGGCTCCATGAAGGCCCGCGGAGCGATCGCCACCATGCAGCGGAACTTCGGCCTGGAGACCTCCGAGGGCGGTGACTCCGACGCCGACGCCTATCTCAACGAGACGATCGCCGAGTTCCCGTCCAACGAGGAGGCCCAGGCGGCGTACGAGGACGTGCTCACCTGGTTCGACGGCTGCAGCCCCGAGGGCTCGGACAGCTTCAAGCCCAACCCGTTCGGCGACGTGCCGATGTCAGCGCCGGCCGAGGGCGTCGCGGGGTACTCCATCTACGGCCCGATCACGGCCGCTCCCGGGACGCAGTACGACCCCGCGGGCCGCGAGGAGGACGGGTGGTTCCTGGAGATGGGCGTCGTCCTCAGCGGCAACCGGATCGCCGTCCTCAGCCAGCTGATCAGCGGGCAGGACTACGACTGGCCCGCTGCGGACGGCGGTACCCCGGTGCAGCAGATGCTCCCCGCCGCGGCCGATCGGCTCTCGTCCAGATGACCGGATATGCAACCCATGTGGACGCTCGCACGTATCAATCCGCGACACTGACGCTCCTGCAAGGGTCAGGTAAAGCCAGCCGGGGAGGCAAGACGATGGACGAGGACGAGTTCGACGCGCTGTACAACGCGTCCTACCGCCGCTTGTGTGCTCAGCTGTACGCCATGATCGGGGACTTCGACGAGGCCGCGGAGTGCGTGCAGGAGGCCTTCGCCCGCGCGTGGGCGCACCGCCGCAAGATGTCCTCGGTCGACTACCCCGAAGCCTGGATCCGCACCACCGCCTACCGACTCGCCGTGAGCCGCTGGCGCCGCAAGAAGTACGCCGGGAGGGCAGCCGACAGGGCCGTCGGCGCCCGCACGGAGATGCCGGCGGTGGACGAGTCCCACGTGGCGCTCGTCGCCGCGCTGAAGCAGCTTCCCGAGGCGCAGCGCCAGGCCATCGTCCTGCACCACATCGCCGACCTGCCGGTCCACCAGGTGGCCGCCGAGGTCGGTGTACCCACCGGCACCATCAAAGCCCGCTTGGCTCGAGGACGAGCCACCCTGGCGGAGCTGCTCGCCGACGAGACACCCGGCGCCATCTGGAAGGAGGCCTGAGATGAGTGACCCGATCTCACGGCTGGACCGGTTCCGCGCCGATGCCCCCGGAGCGCCGATGAGCTCCGCAGCCGCGGCCCGGAGCCGAGGTGACCAGATCAGGCGCCGCCGTCGTGCCGCCGTCACCGCCGGCGTCGCGGCCGTGGCCGCGGTCGTCGCCGGGCCGGTCATCTTCCTCTCCACCGGACTCGGCGACAAGGGGATCGACCCCGCACCGGCCACGAGCGACAGCGCGGTCGCCTCCAGCCCGTCCGGCTCCGCGTCTGCGTCCGATCTCACCCGCGCCAACCTGCCGACCGAGGAGGACCTCGTCGCCGACGACCCCTATCCGGCGTGGGTCCAGGAGCAGACCTACGACGGCGAGGGCACCGACACCTACAACGACTGCCTCACCGAGTCGCTGGGCGATGCGGGTGCGCGGGCGACGTACCGCCGCGACTTCGTCGCGGAGCCCGGCGAGGAGATGGCAGACGCGGCAGGCACGCTCAACGCCGTCGTCGCCGAGTTCGGCTCGGCCGACGAGGCCGAGAAGGTACGCACCGACCTCTCCGACGCCGCGACCTCGTGCCCCGGCGTGGACGGCGCGGACGTCGCCGGTTCGCTCCCGGTCGAGAGCGGAGTCATCTCGGCTGGGGACATCAACGTGGTGACGTACCAGCCCGAGGACCCGGACATGAACGCGGTCTGGGAGACCGCGACGGCCGTCGTCTCCGCCGAGGACCGGGTGCTGGTGATGACCCGGAAACGCGGTGTCCAGGACTACGTCTCGCCCACCACCCTGCAGACCTCTGCCGTCAACGCTGCCTACCGGATGGTCGGCGTCACGCCCCCGGGCGATCCGTCCGCCACCCCGACGGAGACGGGATCGCCCGCGGCGGACGGTCTCAGCGCGGTCAACCTCGTCGACGGCAGCACCTTCCCCGCGCTCGACCGCTTCGAGAGCCAGCTGGGCTGGAACCAGTACACGCCCACCCCCGACGTGCCGACGCTGGCCTGCCAGAAGGAATGGCTCTCCTCGCTCGGTGCCTCGGCGAAGGTCGCCTCCGACTACCGCTGGGACACCGACAGCGCCATGGTCGGCCAGGTGCACGTCGCGGTGCTGGACTTCACCGACGAGAACGCCGCCGGCGCTGCGTACAACGAGATCATGGAGTGGATGGAGGTCTGCCCGGCCAACAAGCTCGGCGTCGACCCGACCGTCACCTCGCTGCCCACCGATGTCAGCGACGACCTCGACGCCGGGCCGAAGCGCGCGGCACGCTCCCAGGCGACCTACCCGGGTCTGGACGGTGGCGACAGCCTGTGGTTCGAGTCCGAGCTGGTCGCGGAGTACGAGACCCGGCTCGTCCTGGTCGGCTACGCCGAGCTCGCCGGCCCCTGTCCGCCGAGCACCGGCGACACGAGCGACCCGTGCTACCAGCCCGACCAGCCCGACTCCTGGCCCGGCCGGATCCTCGCCATCGAGAAGGCGGCGGTCACCGCCGGGATCAGCGACCTGCGCTGACGGACACCCGCCAAACACGATAGGGTTGATTGTCTTTCATGACTTAGCGCCTGGAGACTCTCGTCACAACGCGCTCACCCAAGGAAGACACGTACCGGTCAGGACGTTCGGGCCCAACAGAGCCCCGACCCGCATCAACCTTGGAGAAGCCCTCTCGTGTCCACCGCCCCCACCGCCAGACGGCGCCTGCCGCTTCCGTCCTTCTCGGTCCAGATCATCCTGGGCCTCGTCCTCGGCGTCGCGCTCGGTGCGGTCGCGCGAGCGATCGGCCCCGGCGCCGGCGACGAGGCCAACTGGCTGACGACGACCCTCGCCACGATCGGCGGCTCGTTCGTCTCGTTGCTCAAGGCCGTCGTCGTACCGCTGATCTTCACCGCCATCATCGCCTCGATCGCCAACCTGCGTACGGTCAGCAACGCGGCCCGGCTCGCGGGCCAGACGCTGCTGTGGTTCGCCATCACCGCGGCCATCTCGGTCGCCATCGGCATCGGCCTGGGCCTCCTCTTCCGGCCCGGCAGCAACACCGCGGTCAGCACCGCCGATGCGGCCGAGGCCGGCGCCTCCGCCTCGTGGCTCGACTTCCTCCAGGGCCTGATCCCCGGCAACTTCCTCGGCCTCGAGGCATCGACCAGCGTCGAGCAGGTCGGCGGGAGCCCGCTCGCGGAGACCGCGCTGAGCTTCAACGTCCTCCAGGTGCTCGTGGTCGCCCTCGCGATCGGCATCGCGGCACTCAAGACCGGCGAGAAGGCCGAGCCGTTCCTCGCCTTCAACCGCTCCTTCCTCGCGATCGTGCAGAAGGTGCTGTGGTGGATCATCCGGCTGGCGCCGATCGGCACCCTCGGCCTGATCGGCAACGCGGTCGCGTCCTACGGCTGGGACTCGCTGAGCTCGCTGGCCTGGTTCGCGGTGGCCGTCTACGTCGGCCTGGCACTGGTCCTGTTCGTCGTCTACCCGGTGCTGCTGCGGGTCAACGGCCTCAACCCGCTGGCGTACTTCCGCGGTGCCTGGCCGGCGATCCAGCTCGCCTTCGTCTCGCGCTCCTCGGTGGGCACCATGCCGGTGACCGAGCAGGTGACGGTCAAGAACCTCGGCGTCCCCCAGGAGTACGCCTCGTTCGCCGTCCCGCTGGGCTCGACCACGAAGATGGACGGCTGCGCGTCGATCTACCCGGCGATCTCGGCGATCTTCGTCGCCCAGATCTTCGGGATCGACCTGGGCATCACCGACTACCTGTTGATCGCCTTCGTCTCGGTCGTCGGTTCTGCCGCCACCGCCGGCCTCACCGGTGCCGTCGTGATGCTGACCCTCACGCTCTCGACCCTCGGCCTGCCGCTGGCCGGCGTCGGCCTGCTGCTCGCGATCGACCCGATCCTCGACATGGGGCGCACCGCGGTCAACGTCGCCGGGCAGGCCCTCGTGCCGACCATCGTGGCCAAGCGCGAGGGCATCCTCGACGTCGACCGCTACCGCTCCGCCTCGGCAGAGGGCCTGCTGGCCGACGACGAGCCCGCCAAGGAGACGGTCGCCGCCTGACGTCACCCCGGGTAGGCCGAGCCCGTACGCGCGGCGCGCAACGCCTCGGCCCACCAGGCGAGCTGGGCGAGCATGCCCTTGGCGTAGACGGCCGAGTCCGGGTCGTCGGGCCGACCGTTCTCGTCGAGGCGCTCCCAGTAGCGCGGGAAGGCGAGGCGCGCCTGGAGCGGGTGGGCGTGCAGTTCGGTGAGCACGTTCTCCAGGTGCAGGGCGGCGTGGCGGCCGCCGCTGTCGCCACCGTAGGAGACCAGCGCGACCGGCTTGGCCTGCCACTGGGTGAAGTGCCAGTCCAGGGCCGACTTCAACGAGGCCGGATAGCTGTGGTTGTACTCGGGTGTGACGACGACGAAGCCGTCGGCGGCCTCGAGCGCCTCGGTCAGGTCGCGCTGACCGGCGGGCCTCGGATAGTCGGCACCGGCGGCCTTCGGCGACTCGGCGGGCAGGGACAACGGGATCTCATGGTCGGCCAGATCGATCAGCTCGACCTGGAGACCGCCGTACGCCTCGGCCTGCTCGGCCACCCAGGAACCGAAGATCGGGCCACCGCGGCCTTCCCGGACGCTGGCGGTGATGACTGCGATACGTAGTGGATTCATGTCATCCAGGTTCGTGCCGATCGGCGAGCGGTGGGAGACCGAGCCGAGGCTGGCCCCGGCAGGGCCACCCTGACCGAGCCGTTGCGCCGTAGGCTTGTCGGCATGCCCGCCAACCCGGGAGCCCTCGGCTCGTTCATCAGAGATCGCCGGGACCGGACCACGCCCGAGAGCGTCGGTCTCCCGGAGGGCGTACGCCGCCGCGCCCCCGGTCTGCGCCGGTCCGAGCTGGCCACGCTAGCCGGGATCAGCGTCGAGTACCTGGTCCGGATCGAGCAGGGCCGCGACCGTCACCCCTCGCCGCAGGTCCTGCGGGCCATCGGCGACGCGCTCCGCTTCGACGCCACCGCCCACGAGCACCTGCGCACCCTGGCGATGGCCTCGAGCGGACAGTGCGTCGGGCCGTACTCCTCGGGTCGTGACGTACGCCCCGGCGCCCGCACCCTCATCGAGCAGCTCGAGCCCGGGGTCGCGGTGCTCACCAACCGGCTCGGCGACCTGCTCGCCCACACCGAGACCTTCGACCTGCTCGCCCGGCCCCTGGGGCTGCTCGGCCACGCGGAGCCCAGCCTGACCGCGTACGCCTTCCTCCACCCGCGCGCCCGCGAGGCGTTCCCCGACTGGGACCTCGTCGCCGACGACCTGGTCGCGAACCTCTACCGCGGGCCGAACGCCGGCACCTCGCGCCGGATGATCGAGGCGCTGTCACCCCAGGCGGGGCCGGAGTTCACCGACCGGCTGGGCCGCCACGACCTGCCGCACGGCGGGGTGTGGCGCTGGCGCCATCCGGACGCCGGCGAGCTGCGCTTCGACGTCGAGGAGCTCGAGCTCCCGGCCGCCGACAACCAGCAGATCCTGGTGCTGATGCCGGCCGATACGGCGACCGCCGAGTCGCTCGACGCGATGCGGCGGCGCCGCGCCGGTGCCCTGCGCGCGGTCTGAGGCCGGTCAGCTCGACGGAATGTAGAGCTTGAACCCAGCAGGCAGCTTGTCGGGCGCCCGGTGGCCGTTGTAGATCCGCAGCTCCTCCTCGGTGATGCGGAACTTCTTGGCGACGCTGGCATAGGTGTCCCCGGCGACGGTCGTGTAGACCGTCTCACCGGTGCCGGGCTGCGGTGTCGGCTTGGGCTTCGGCTTGGCCGGCTTGGCCGGGATCTCGATCGTCGTGCCGGCGAGCAGCTTGGTCGGGTCCGCGTAGCCGTTGTGCTTCATCAGCGCCTCCGCGGTGACACCGAACTTCTTGCCGATGCTGACGAACGTGTCACCGGCGACGACCTGGTACTTCTTCAGCTTCGGCTTCGCCGCCGGGATCTTGATCTTGCTTCCCGCCAGCAGCTTGGTGGGATCCTCGTAGCCGTTGAGGGCCATCAGCTCGCCCACCTCGACGCCGAACTTCTTGGCGATACCGGAGAAGGTGTCACCGGCCACCACCAGATAGGTCTTCTCGGCCGGCTTCGCGGGCGGGCTCACCACGAGCTCGGCGCCTGCCCGGATCTTGGCGGGGTCGGCGATCTGGTTCCAGGTCGCGAGGTCGGTGACCTTGACGCCGTACTTCCCGGCGATCCCGGAGAGCGTCTCCCCCGGCTGGACGACGTGGGTCTTCCGCGCCTTCTCCGCCTGGTCCACGACCCGATTCACACTCTGGCCCGGCGCCGCTCCCGCCGAAACCGAACAGAGACTCAGCGGCGCAATCGACACCGAAAGTCCGATAACGACCGCACCCGAGAGCAAACGCGTGATTCGCTTGGTCATGGTTGTCACATTAATCCGTTCGGACGCTCGGGCGCGCACATTCGGACCAATTCCCCCACAGACGAAGACCGCCCCGCGACCTTGGCGGTCGCGGGGCGGTCAGGTGC
>NZ_JBHVGB010000155.1:0-15265 GCF_042801335.1 Nocardioides sp. NPDC057577
AAGTCCGACGAGCCCGGGCCGAAGAAGACGACCGAGATCGACGAGGACGGCGAGGAGATCGTCCTCGAGGACGTCGAGGTCGATGTCGACGACATCGAGGACGACGACTCGGACAACGACACCGACGAGGCGACCCCGGTCGTCCAGCTCGGTCCCGACGGCAAGAAGGTCCTGCCCGACATCCCCGACGAGCAGTTCGAGAAGGATGTCGCCGCCGATCCCACGATCAAGGAGGACGAGAAGGAAGCCTCGAAGCAGAGCTTCGTCGTCTCCACCTCCGACGACACCGACGAGCCCGAGCAGACCGTCATGGTCGCCGGCGCGACCGCCGACCCGGTCAAGGACTACCTCAAGCAGATCGGCAAGGTCCCGCTGCTCAACGCCGAGATGGAGGTCGAGCTCGCCAAGCGGATCGAGGCCGGTCTCTTCGCGGAGGAGAAGCTCGGCAAGGGCGGCAAGATCACCCCGAAGATCCTCGACGAGCTCGAGTGGATCGCCGAGGACGGCAAGCGCGCCAAGAATCACCTCCTCGAGGCCAACCTCCGACTCGTGGTCTCGCTGGCCAAGCGCTACACCGGTCGCGGCATGCTCTTCCTGGACCTGATCCAGGAGGGCAACCTGGGTCTGATCCGTGCGGTCGAGAAGTTCGACTACACCAAGGGCTACAAGTTCTCGACGTACGCCACCTGGTGGATCCGTCAGGCGATCACCCGCGCCATGGCCGAC
Source organism: Nocardioides sp. NPDC057577 (assembly GCF_042801335.1). Taxonomy (NCBI): domain Bacteria; kingdom Bacillati; phylum Actinomycetota; class Actinomycetes; order Propionibacteriales; family Nocardioidaceae; genus Nocardioides; species Nocardioides sp. NPDC057577. The sequence continues at coordinate 727 of NZ_JBHVGB010000155.1, forward strand.
CAGGCCCGCACCATCCGCATCCCGGTGCACATGGTCGAGGTCATCAACAAGCTCGCGCGCGTCCAGCGCCAGATGCTCCAGGACCTGGGCCGCGAGCCCACCCCGGAGGAGCTGGCCAAGGAGCTCGACATGACCCCGGAGAAGGTCATCGAGGTCCAGAAGTACGGTCGCGAGCCGATCTCGCTCCACACCCCGCTGGGTGAGGACGGCGACTCCGAGTTCGGCGACCTGATCGAGGACTCCGAGGCGATCGTCCCGGCCGACGCGGTCTCCTTCACGCTCCTCCAGGAGCAGCTGCACGCGGTGCTCGACACGCTCTCGGAGCGTGAGGCCGGTGTCGTGAGCATGCGTTTCGGCCTGACCGACGGTCAGCCGAAGACTTTAGACGAGATCGGCAAGGTCTACGGGGTCACCCGCGAGCGAATCCGCCAGATCGAGTCCAAGACGATGTCGAAGCTGCGACACCCGTCCCGATCGCAGGTTCTGCGTGACTATCTCGACTGAATCTGGCTAAGATCTGCGCGAACGCCTTCCCGGACTTCTGGGAGGGCGTTCGCCATTTCCGCAGACTCGCCCGCCACGACTGCGGATTGGGCTAGGTTGCACGGGTCGGTTTTCCGCGTCCCGGGAGGTTTCTCGTGCCTATGCGTCTCTCACCTCCACACCGGCCGGCTCTGGCCGCGGCCGGAGCACTGCTCGGCGGTCTGCTCGTCGCCGTGCCGATCACAGCGGTTGCCTCGGCGTCGGAGCCCGACTGGAACGCCTGCCTGAAGGGCACCGCCGACCGACAAGCCGTCTTCGATCGGGCAGCCGAGACCAGCGGGGTGCCGGCCGAGGTGCTGCTCGCGGTCTCCTACATGGAGTCGCGCTGGGATGCCCACGGGGAGGCGCCGAGCACGTCCGGCGGCTACGGGCCGATGCACCTGACCGACCTGTCGGCCCTGGCGAAGGACACCGAGGCCCACCCCGACCCGCTCGGAAAGGGCGACGGCTCCAACCTGCCTGCAACCACCACTCGCCAGCGCGAGGAGGCGGTCAGGCTGGGAGAGGTCGAGACGCTGCGTGCGGCCAACGACATCACCGGGATCCCGGTCGCCGACCTGCGCGAGGACGCGGTCGCCAACATCTGTGGTGGCGCCGCCGTGCTGGCCGACTACCAGGAGGCTGCCGGCGGGGCCGAGAGCCTGGCGGACTGGAGTGCGGCAGTCGGTCGCTACAGCGGGGCCGCCGACGAGGCGACGGCGCTCAAGTTCGCGCGGCAGGTGTTCGCGACGCTGAGCGCGGGGGAGTCGCGTACGACCAACGACGGCCACCGGGTCACCTTGGCCGGGAAGCCGGTCACCGCCAGCGAGGAGGCGATCGGACGGCTCGACCTCGCCGAGGCCGATGCCGATGCCGCGGAGACGGTCGAGTGCCCGGCGGTGCTCGGCTGCGAGTCGCTGCCGGCGCCCTACGAGCAGACCGGCGACACGGTGGGCGACTACGGCAACCACGACCTCGGCAGCCGGCCCGAGGAGGGTTCGGTCGACTACATCGTCATCCACGACACCGAGACCTCCTACGACGGCACCGTGAGGCTGGTCCAGGACCCGACCTACCTGGGCTGGCACTACACGCTGCGCTCGGTCGACGGCCACGTCGCTCACCACATCCCCGGCAAGGACGTCGGCTGGCACGCCGGCAACTGGTACGTCAACAGCCACTCGATCGGGCTGGAGCACGAGGGCTACGCCGCGAACGGAGCCTGGTACACCGAGGCGATGTACCAGACCTCGGCCACCCTGGTCGGCTACCTGGCCCAGAGCTACGGGGTCCCGCTGGACCGGGCCCACATCATCGGCCACGACCAGGTCCAGGGCGTCGCGCCGGCCAATGTCGCCGGGATGCACTGGGACCCGGGCCCCTACTGGGACTGGAGCCACTACTTCGACCTGCTGCGTTCGCCGATCAAGCCCGACCGGCACTCGCGCAGCGAGATCTGGACGGTCAACCCCGACTTCGACACCAACACCGGCAACGTGATGACCGGCTGCACACAGGCGGGCGTCCCGTGCCCGAGCGACCGGGGCACCAACTTCGTCAACGTCTACGCCGAGCCGTCCACCGACGCTCCGCTGCTGCCGGACACCGTCGTCGGCGGCTCCGCCAAGGTCTCCAACTGGGGTCCGCGCCTGGCGGCCGGGCAGAAGGTCGTCGTCAACGACCGGACCCGGCCGACGTGGTGGGGCGTCTGGTTCGGCGGCAAGCAGGGCTGGATCCAGAACCCCCGCGACGTACTCCTGCCCTCCGACGGCAAGGTCGTCACCCCGAAGGCAGGTACCACCGCCAAGATCTACGGGACGGCCTATCCCACGCAGGCGAGCGACTACCCCGCAGGGGTGACGCCGCGGACGATCGCGCCGCTGCAGTACACCATCCCCGCCGGCCAGAAGTACGTCCTGGCCGACGCCAGGATCCCGACCGACTACTACAAGGCGAACAACTTCAACTGCGCCACGGTCGACGGCGTCCCCGACTGCATCGTGATCAGCGGCGACACGACCTACTACCAGATCTGGTTCAACCACCGGATCGCGTACGTCATGGCCGACGACGTCACGGTGACCAACGGCTGACCCCCGCCGAGGGGACTCAGCTGGCGTCGGCGTTGAACTCGTTGTCGACGTAGATGTCCTCGGCGGACGGGGCCTTCTCGATCATCTCGACCGACTCCATGAAGTCGGCGAACTCGCCGAAGCCGGTCGGGGTGAGAGACCAGGTGACGTCGGGGTCGGTGATCTGGGTCTTGACCTCGTCAGCGGTGAGCTCGCCCTCGGACTCGGCCGAGAGGAGCTCGGCGGCCTGGTCGGGGTCGTCGGTCAGCAGGGCGTTGGACTCCTTCAGCGCCGCGTAGAACGCCTTGGTGAAGTCGGGGTTGGCGTCGAGGAAGTCGGGCTTGGCGTAGATGGCGTTGAAGGTGGTGCGGCCGAAGAGGTCGTAGCTCTTCAGGATCGGGTGGGCGCCGGCCTCGGCCTCCTGCGCGACGAACGGCGGGGCGGTGAGGTGGCCGGCGATCTGGCCGGAGATGAGTGCCTGGAGGCCGTCGGGGTGGCCCATGCCGACGATGTTCTTGTCCAGCGCGTGCGGGTCTCCCAGCTGCTCACCGGCGGCCTTGCGCAGCGGCAGCGACTGGATCGAGTCGGGAGCCGGCATCGCGATCTTGGCGTCCTTCGGGAGGTCCTTCAGCGACGTGATCGCGGGGTCGGTGACCATGAGCTGGAGGTTCATCTGGTTCATCGCGGCGACCGTCTTCCAGCCGACGCCGGCGTCGACGCCGACCAGGAAGGGGGAGGCGCCCATCGACGCGACCTGGACGTCGCCCGCGATGACGGCGTCGCGCAGCGCCCCGCCGGAGTCGAGCTCCTGCCACTTGATCTCGGTGTCGGGCAGCGCCTTCTCCAGCGTCTTCTGCTCCTTGATGATCAGCAGGGTCGAGTAGCCCAGCCCCGGCTGGTAGCCGATGGTGATCGTCTCGGCGGGGCCGTCGTCGGCCGTGCCGGCACCACAGGCGGCGAGCACGCCGGCGAGCAGCGTCGCGGCACAGGCGGCGGCCAGGCCGCGTACGCCTCGACGAGATTCGCGATGGGACATGGTGGAGCTCCTTGGAGTGGGGGAGAGGGTGGAGGTCAGGCGGTCTTCATGCCCCAGCGGACGACCGTGCGGCGCTCCAGCCAGGTGAAGACGAGGTCGAAGACGATCCCGATCAGCGCGATGGTGACGAGACCGGCAAAGGCGTCGGCGATGTGCAGGTAGGTCTTGGCGTTGTTGATGAAGTAGCCGAGACCGCCGCCCTCGCCGGCGACGCCGAAGACCAGCTCGGCCGCGATGATCGTGCGCCAGCCGAAGGCCCAGGCGCTCTTCAGGCCGGAGACGGTGTGGGGGAGCGCGGCGGGGACGAGGACGTACCAGACCAGGCGTACGCCGCGCAGTCCGATGTTGCGGCCGACCGCGACCACGGTGGGGTTGGCGGTGCGGAAGCCCTGGCTGACGTTGATCGCGATCGGCCAGATCACCGCGTTGGCGATCACCACGACCAGAGCGGTGGTGTTGATGCCGAACCACAGCATCGCCAGCGGCAGGATCGCGACCGCCGGGAGCGGGTTGAGCATCGAGGTGAGCAGGACCAGCAGGTCCTCGCCGATCTTCGTCCAGGTCGCCAGCGTGGTGAGCGCGGCAGCGGCCACGATCCCGATGGCGAGAGCCTGGCCGAGGATGCGCAGGGTCAGCAGCGTCGAGTCGACCAGCGCACCGCTGCGTACGCCCTCGACCATCGCTTTCGCGACGTCGAGCGGACCCACCAGCACCAGCGGGCTGACCCCGCCGAACCGGACGCCGAGGTCCCAGCCGAGCAGCAGGATGAGGAGCAGGAGCCCGCGGCGGAGGACGGTGGGCAGGTCGCCCCACCGAGGAAGCCGTCGCGGCAAGTCGGTGGGGACGTCGAGCGCGGCGGCGGTCATGCCGCCACCTCTGCGTCGTCGGTGGCGTCGCCGGCGAGCAGGGACCGCAGGCGGGTCTGGGCGGCGACGAAGGCCGGGTCGGTCGGATTGTCGAGGCCGCGCACGTCGAGGGTCTCGACGACGTGCGACGGCGGAGTCGAGAGGACGACGACCTGGTCGCCGACATAGACCGCCTCGGCGATGCTGTGGGTGACGAAGAGAACGGTGATCCCGGTGTCGGCGGCGACCTGCTTGAGCTCGCGCTGGAGCCGGTCGCGCGTCTGCGCGTCGAGGGCGCCGAACGGCTCGTCCATGAGGAGTACGTCGGGTTCGAGCGCCAGCGCCCGGGCGATCGCGACCCGCTGCTTCATGCCGCCCGAGAGCTGGTGCGGATAGCGCGTCGCGGCCTGGTCGAGCCCCATCACGCCCAGCCAGTGCCCTGCGCGTTCCCGGGCCTGCTCGCGGGTGCGGCCGTTGGCGCGCAGGGGGAACTCCAGGTTGCCCCGCACGGTGCGCCACGGGAAGAGCTGGTCGAACTCCTGGAAGACGACCGCCCGATCGGGCCCGGGTGCGGCGACCGAGGTGCGGCCGGAGACGGTGATCGTGCCCGACCAGGGCCTCAGGAACCCGGCCGCGGCCTTCAAGATGGTCGACTTCCCGCAGCCGGAAGGACCGAGCAGCATCGTCGTCGATCCGCGGGGAACCGAGAACGAGACCCCACCGACGGCGAGATGCGGTGTGCCGTCGACGACGTAGCCGAGGCGTACGTCATCGACCTCGAGCATGGACACGGATGCCTCCAGGGATGTTGTCGTCAGAGCCGACTTAGAAAACTAAGTCACTCGACTATAGCGACCTGGAGGCCGCGCCCGCGGTCGGGGCTCAGGTGATGAACAGCCCGACGACCCAGGTGATGGTGGCGAGGGTGGCGGCGACGGCGTCGATCAGGATGAACAGGCCCATCGCCTTCAGGGCGGTCCAGGTGGAGGTCCAGGCCTCACCCACGTCACCGCCGTGGCGACGGAGCTCGGCGAGGAAGACGCCGATGGGGAAGCCGACGAATACGCCGACGACGGGGATCACGAAGAAGCCGATGATGGCCAGGATCGCGCCGACGATCTGGGTGGACAGCGGCATCCCGGAGTCCTTGAGGCGCTTGCCGGGGATGGCGTACTTGGTGATGAGCCCGATGGCGATGAAGGCGGCGGAGATGCCGAAGATCACCCATCCGGTGGACTCTCCCAGCCAGATGGCCCAGCCGAGGATCGCGGCGGCGACGAGCAGCGCGCCACCGGGGAGGACAGGGACGATGATGCCGGCGATGCCGAAGGCGATGACCAGCGCGACGAGACCGACAATGATCGATTCAGGGACGAGACTCACGGAGCGAACCCTAGCCCCGTGGTGCCCCGGAGACGCCGAAGGCCCGGACCGTCGTGGTCCGGGCCTTCGGGGAGTCGGTGGGTGGGGTCAGTTCTTCTCGGTGAGCTTGTGCGTCTCGTCGGTGATCGAGCTCGCGATCTCCTTGAGCTTCTCACCGTGCTCGCGGGCGTGGTGGGCGCAGAACAGCAGTTCGCCGCCGGAGTGGAGCTCCGCGCGTACGTAGGCCTGCGCTCCGCACCGGTCGCAACGGTCCTCGGACGTGAGCGGCGAGCTGGTGGCAACGGCAGTGGTCACATCGGCCTCATTTCTGAATCATGATTGCGCCGGGATAACGTACGTGAGTCCTGGAAGATTCCCTAGCCTGGACTCTTACCGCGGTCGCACCTCTAATCCTTGCAGTTGTCGCTCCGGGTTGGGGATCCGGGTCGGACCTACCCCGCGGGACATCGCTGTCCGTGACAGACATTCTTACCTGTCGACCGACCATTTCGTGCATCGAAACCCGCAAGTTCCACGTAACGGACCGATCACGACGTACGTGTGCCGCCCGATGGCGCGTGGCCGGTTGCCGCGTGCCTGCGTGAGACCCGGGCGTGTCGCACGGTAGATTTCATCCGAGCAACACCCCCACGCAGTACCCCGGGAACAACGCAGTAACGCAGGAGCCGATCATCTCTGACAACACCTACAACGCCGCGCACCTCCTCGTCCTCGAGGGCTTGGAGGCGGTGCGCAAGCGTCCCGGTATGTACATCGGCTCGACCGATACCCGCGGCCTCATGCACTGCCTGTGGGAGATCATCGACAACGGCGTCGACGAGGCGCTGGCCGGAGTCGCCGGCCACGTCGAGGTGACGATGCACCCCGACGGCTCGGTGGAGGTCTACGACGACGGCCGCGGCATCCCGACCGACAAGGAGCCCCGCACCGGGCTTCCGGGTGTCGAGGTGGTCGCGACCAAGCTGCACGCCGGCGGCAAGTTCGGCGGTGGCTCCTACAACGCGACCGGTGGTCTGCACGGTGTCGGCCTCTCGGTCGTCAACGCGCTCTCGAGCCGCATGGACATCGACGTGGACCGCTCGCCGGCCCAGCAGGGGATGTCGTTCCGCCGTGGCGTGCCCGGTGTGTTCGACGGTGACGGCCCCACGGCCGGCTTCACGCCGACCAGCGGCCTGACCCGCAAGGGCAAGCGGGTCGCCAAGGGCAAGACCGGCACCAGGGTCAGGTTCTGGCCGGACCGGCAGATCTTCACCAAGGACGCCCGCTTCGAGCTCGAGGGGCTGCTCGGCCGGGCCCGGCAGACGAGCTTCATCGTCCCCGGGCTCGAGCTGGTCATCCGCGACCAGTCCGGCGCCGACCCGGTCGAGGAGAAGTTCCGCCACGACGGCGGCATCGCGGAGTTCGTCGACTTCCTGGCCAAGGACGAGCCGGTCAGCGGAGTACTCCGCCTGCAGGGGTCGGACACCTTCACCGAGACCGTGCCGATGCTCGACGACGCCGGCCACATGACCCCGCAGGACGTCGAGCGTGAGCTCGGCGTCGACATCGCGGTGCGCTGGGGCAGCGGCTACGACTCCGAGATCCGCTCCTTCGTCAACGTGATCGCCACCCCGAAGGGCGGCACCCACGTCAGTGGCTTCGAGAACGCGCTGACCAAGACGTTCAACGACGCCATGCGTGCGGCCAAGGTGCTCAAGGTCAACGACAAGGACATCGTCAAGGAGGACATCCTCGAGGGCCTGACCTCGGTGGTGACGGTGCGCCTGGCCGAGCCGCAGTTCGAGGGTCAGACCAAGGAGATCCTCGGCACCCCGGCGGCCCGCAGCGTGGTGCGCAAGGTCGTTTCCGCGGAGATGAAGGCGTTCCTCACCGAGTCGCGCGGGGCCCTGAAGCAGCAGGCCAAGCTGGTGATGGAGAAGGTGTACGCCGCCTCCAAGACCCGGCTATCGCTGCGCCAGCAGAAGGAGAACCAGCGGCGCAAGAACGCCCTGGAGTCCTCCGCGCTGCCCTCCAAACTCGCCGACTGCCGCACCACCGACGACCGCGCCGAGCTGTTCATCGTCGAGGGTGACTCCGCGCTCGGCACCGCCAAGGTGGCCCGCAACTCGGAGTTCCAGGCGCTGCTGCCGATCCGCGGCAAGATCCTCAACGTCCAGAAGGCCTCGGTCGGCGACATGCTGAAGAACGCCGAGTGCTCCTCGATCATCCAGGTCGTGGGGACGGGCACCGGTCGGGGCTTCGACCTGGACGCGGCGCGCTACGGCAAGATCATCTTCATGGCCGACGCCGACTCCGACGGCGCCCACATCCGTACGCTGCTGGCGACCCTGTTCTTCAAGTACATGCCCGAGCTGATCGCGGCCGGCAAGGTCTACACCGCGGTCCCGCCGCTGCACCGGATCGAGATCTCCAACCCCAAGAAGGGGATGGACAAGTACATCTATACCTACTCCGACCCGGAGCTGCAGCGCAAGCTCGCCGAGCTGAAGAAGAAGAACGTCAGCTGGAAGGACCCGGTGCAGCGCTACAAGGGTCTGGGTGAGATGGACGCCGACCAGCTGGCCGAGACCACCATGGACCCGCGCCACCGGACGCTGCGCCGGCTGACGCTGGACGACGCCGACGAGGCCGCGGCGGTCTTCGACCTGCTGATGGGCTCCGACGTGGCTCCGCGCAAGGAGTTCATCGTCGCCGGAGGCGGTCAGCTCTCCGAGACCGACCTCGACTTCTAGGGCCGTGACCTCAGCGATGGACCAGAAGGCAGCTCGGACAGCGGCGACCAAGGCGTTCAAGACGGGCGGCATGCCGCTGCGCAAGGGCCATCACCGGCTCGGTGACCCCAAGAGCGACGACATCGTCTGGTACGTCGACCTGCGCGCCCAGGGCGCCGGGCCGAGCGCGCCGCTGCGCTTCGAGATCGGCTGCTGGGTCGCCGCCCTCGGCCACCCGGAACCGGAGGGCGGCCCGGTCGACTGCCCGCTGCTGTTGGACCGGTCGTTGGCCGCGACCACTCCCACCGAGCTGGCCGACGAGGTCGGCGAGCTGGTCGACCTCGTCAGTCGCCTCGACTCGGTGAGTGCCCTCGGCGCAGCGCTGACCTCGGGTGAGCTGGGCCGTCCCTTGGTCGACCAGTCGCTGCGCACCTTCCTGGAGGAGTAGATACGCCGCTGACCCGCGGGTGTCACCGGCCCGAAATGCGGCTTCCTTAGCGTCAGGCTCGCTGTAGCCGAGGTTGAGGAGACGACGATGACGCATGACGGACGCAAAGCTGCCGAGCACCTGGCCGCGGGTCTGGGACGACGAAGGCTTGTACAGGCGGCACTGGGTGTCGCCGGTGCCGGTGCGGCGGCGGTCGGTGCCTCGGGTGCGGCTCACGCCCATGGTTCCGGGGCCCCGCGGAAGCCAGGACGGTTCGGCGGCATCCTGCAGCCGGGCGAGGGCCGGATCGCAGGCGATGTCTACCTGCCCTCGGAGACGGACGACGTGCTGTGGGGCTACGTCCCTTCGGTGCACGCTACGGCGGTGGCGCGGGTGCGGTCCGGGCGTACGGTGACGATCGACTCCATCTCCCACGAGGGCATCCTCGAGGATCAGGGCCGCGACCCGGTCGCGTGGTTCGGTGAGCACGGCGTACGCAGCAAGAACGTGCTCCGCGACGCGGTCGAGGTGGCCGCCTCCTATGACCGCACCCGGCGCAACTTCGACGTCGACGGGCCTCATGTCATCACCGGGCCGGTCTTCGTCGAGGGCGCCGAGCCTGGCGACGTGCTCAAGATCGAGACGCTCGAGGCGACGCCGCGGGTGCCGTACGGAATCGTCTCCTCGCGTCACGGCAAGGGCGCGCTCGCGCTCACCAGGGACGGAGCGGCGCCCGCGGGGATCACGCTGGACGAGGTGATGCCGCCGGTGGCGACCGACGGGCGCGGGACCGGGGAGCCCACGGCGTACGGAAACGTGTCGGTCTTCGCCGAGCTTCATGGCGACAAGGTGAGGATGGGCCCGGTGAGCTTCCCGGTGAACACCTTCTTCGGAACGATGGGCGTGGCCTACGCCGAGACGACCGAGCTGACCGCTCCGGAGGCGAACTCGATCCCGCCGACGCTCGGCGGCGGCAACATCGACATCAACCTGCTCGGAGCGGGCTCGACGTTCTACCTCCCGGTCAAGGCCGAGGGGGCGCTGTTCTATGTCGGCGACCCGCACATGGCCATGGGCAACGGCGAAGTCGCGCTCACGGCGCTGGAGGGCTCGCTTCGGGGCACGTTCCGGCTGACGGTGTGCAAGCCCGGGTCGGGTGATGCTCCATCGGTGGCGTACGACTACCCGTTCGCCGAGACGGACGGTGCCTACATCCCGATCGGCCTCTCCGACCCGGACGGGTCGGTCGGCGGCCAGGGCAGCGATCTCGATGTCGCGATGAGGCGAGCGGTCGTCAATGCCCTGGACTTCCTCGAGCAGGACAAGGGTCTGGACCGGGCGATCGCGTACGCCTACCTCTCCGCCGCCGCTGACTTCGTGGTCTCGCAGGTCGTCGACCGTACGGTCGGGGTGCACGGGATCATCAGCAAGGCTGACCTCCCCTGATCGAGACGTCACTCGCGTCGGCCGAGGCGTCACGACGCTGCCACCTCGCCCGGCGCTGGTGACGTCTCGGCGGTGGGGGACCTTGTCGGTCAGCGCTCGGCCAGCAGCGCGAAGAGGTCGCCGACCTCGCCGAGGTGGCCGAGCTTGTCGGGGTTGAGGACGTTGTGCATGCGTACGATCCGGCCACCGTCGACGTCGAGCGCGATGACGCCCAGCAGGGCGCCGTCGGCACTGCGGGTGAGCATCGCCGGCTGACCGTTGGCGGAGGAGAGCTCCAGGCGTACGCCGAAGCGCTCGCCCTGACGCATGAGCCCGAGCAGGAAGCGGGTGACGGCGACGGCGCCGAGCATCGGCTTCTGGATGGCGGGGGCCCGGCCACCGCCGTCGGCGACGAACACGACGTCGTCGGCGAGCAGCCGCTCCAGGCCGGTGATGTCGTTCGCGGACAGCGCGGCGACGAACTGGGAGGCGAGCTGGTCGCGGCGCTCGCGGGATGGGTCGAAGCGAGGGGTTCCGTCGGCGATCCGCTTGCGTGCCCGGGTGAAGATCTGGCGGCAGTTGGTCGCGCTCTTGTCGACGATCGGGGCGATGTCCTCGTAGTCGTAGCCCAGGACCTCGCGCAGCACGAACACCGCGCGCTCGACCGGCGTGAGCGACTCCAGCAGGACCAGGAACGCGGTGCTGACGGTCTCGTCGAGCTCGAAGCGGTGCGCGGGGTCCTCGTCGGAGACCAGGATCGGCTCGGGCAGCCACGGCCCGACGTACTGCTCGCGGCGGTGGCGAGCCGATCGCAGGGTGTCGATGGCGATCCGGGTGGTGACGGTGGTGGCGTACGCATCGAGGTTCTCGACCTCTCCGGTCTCCTGCGTGCTGCGATGCATCCGCAGGAACGCCTCCTGCACGATGTCCTCCGCCTCGGCGACGCTGCCGAGCATCCGGTAGGCGATCGAGAACATCAGCGGGCGGAGCCCGTCATGGGCGGTTGCGAGGTCCACGATCGCAGGACCTTACGCCAGCTGTCACAGGAGCGCAGGTCGTTTCGTCGGTGGGGACAACAACGAGGAGAGGACAAGGAAATGCGTATCTTCATCGCAGGCGGAACCGGCGCGGTCGGGATTCGGATGGTGCCGTTGCTGGTGGCCGCCGGGCACGAGGTGTACGGCTCGACCCGGCACGACGCGGGGCGTGAGGCCCTGGCCCAGATGGGCGCGACCGGGATCGTGATGGACCCGCTGAACGCGCAGAGCGTCCACGACGCGGTCGCCAAGGCGGCACCTGAGGTCGTCGTCCACCAGCTCACCGCGCTGGGCAGCCTGAGCGGCAACCTGAGGAAGTGGGACCAGGACTTCGCGATGACCAACCGGCTGCGTACCGAGGGCACCGACCACCTGCTGGCCGCCGCCCGTGCGGCCGGGGTGCGCCGGTTCGTCGCGCAGAGCTTCGGCGGTGGCTGGGCCCACGAGCGCACCGGCGGCTGGGTCAAGGACGAGACCGCCCCGCTCATCACCGACCCCGGCAAGGAGGCCCGGGGCACGCTGGCGGCGATCCGTCATCTGGAGTCCGCGGTCACCGCGGCGACCGACCCTTCGACAAGCTCAGGACACCGCGTCGAAGGCGTCGTGCTCCGCTACGGCAACTTCTACGGCCCCGGCAACGCCACCTCGCGCGAGGGTGCGCTCGGTGAGATGCTGCGCAAGGGCAAGATGCCGGTGGTCGGCGGTGGCACCGGGGTGTGGTCGTTCGTCCACATCGACGACGTGGCTTCCGCTACGGTCGCGGCCCTCGACCGGGGAACGCCGGGCATCTATCACATCGTCGACGACGAGCCCGCTCCGGTGAACCAGTGGATCCCGCTCCTGGCCGAGGAGGTCGGCGGCAGGAGCCCGATGCGACTGCCGGCCTGGCTCGCCCGGCCGCTGATCGGCGAGTTCGGGGTCGCGCTGATGACCTCGGTGCGCGGCTCCTCGAACGCCAAGGCGAAGCGGGAGCTCGGCTGGACACCGTCGTACGCCACCTGGCGCGAGGGCTTCCGGACCGGGATCGGCTGATCGTGGCTATGGTGGCGCGGTGAAGATGATCGCGTTGCAGGACGAGTGGTGGCCGACGATGACCTGCTTCGGGTGCGGGCCGGCCAACGCCCAGGGGCTCCAGCTGAAGAGCTATCCGCAGCTGGACGGGAGCGTGACCGCGACCTTCCAGCCGTGGCCGCAGCACGACAACGGCGGCGGGTTCCTCAACGGCGGGATCATCGCGACCGTGCTCGACTGCCACAGCGCCGCCGCGGTGCACCAGGAGGCGTTCCTCAACGGCTGGATGCCTGCGGAGGGGGAGTCCCTGGCCTACGTCACCGCCGGGATCGACGTACGCTACCGGCGGCCGGCACCGCTGCGGGAGCCGGTCACGCTCGTCGCGTCCACGAAGGACGCCAGCGAGGACCAGATCACGTCGCTGGTGCGGCTGGAGTGGGACGGGAAGGTCCGCGCCGAGGGCGAGGCGCTGTGGAAGCGCTGGCGCCCCCGCGACTGAGAACCAGGAGACGGCCCCCACCAGGGTGAGGGCCGTCCCATCTCTAGTCGAGCAGCTCGGTCACGGTGCCGGCGGCGACGGTCTGACCGCCTTCGCGGACCGCGAAGCCGAGTCCGACGTTCATCGCGATCGGCTTCTCCAGCTCCACTCCGAGCTCGATCGTGTCGCCGGGCATGACCAGGGCGATCTCACCCAGGTCGATCCCGCCGGGCACGTCCGTGGTCCGGAAGTAGAACTGCGGCCGGTAGTCCGCGGCGAACGGGGTGTGCCGGCCACCCTCTGCGGTGGACAGCGCGTGCAGGTTCGCCCGGAACTTCCGGTGCGGCCGCACGCTGCCCGGCAGCGCCACCACCTGGCCGCGACGGACCTCGTCGCGCTTGACGCCACGCAGCAGCACCGCCGCGTTGTCACCCGCGTCCGCGGACTCCAGCGACTTGCCGAACGTCTCGAGGCCGATCGCGGTGCTGGTGATCGTCGTGCCGAGGCCCACGACCTCGACCGCGTCGCCGACCTTCAGCGACCCGCGCTCGACAGCACCGGTGACCACCGTCCCGCGACCGGTGATGGTGACGACGTTCTCGATCGGCATCAGGAACGGCTCACCGAGCTCGCGCTCCGGCACCGGCACGTAGTCGTCGATCGCGTCCAGCAGGTCACCGATCGCGGCCGTCCACCCCGGGTCGCCCTCCAGTGCCTTGAGCCCGGACACCCGGACGACAGGGACGTCGTCGCCGGGGAACCCGTACTCCGAGAGGAGGTCACGGACCTCCAGCTCGACCAGGTCGAGCAGCTCGGGGTCGTCGACGGTGTCGGCCTTGTTGAGCGCGACCACCAGGTACGGCACGCCGACCCGGCGCGCGAGCAGCACGTGCTCACGCGTCTGCGGCATGGCGCCGTCCTGCGCGGAGACGACCAGGATCGCGGCGTCCACCTGGGCGGCGCCGGTGATCATGTTCTTCACGTAGTCGGCGTGCCCGGGCATGTCGACGTGCGCGTAGTGCCGGGTCGCGGTCTCGTACTCGACGTGCGAGATGTTGATCGTGATCCCGCGCTGCAGCTCCTCCGGAGCACGGTCGATGCCGTCGAAGGCGATGAAGCGGTTCACGCTCGGGTCGCGCTCCGCGAGCACCTTGGTGATCGCGGCGGTCAGGGTGGTCTTGCCGTGGTCGACGTGACCCATCGTCCCGATGTTGAGGTGCGGCTTGGTCCGCACGAACTGGCTCTTGGCCATGAGTTGTCCTTTGGTCGCTCAGTTGATTCGGGGTGAGCCAGGACCCTCCGGCAAGCCCTCACAGCGCTGTCACCGCGGTGAGGGGGGCCGGTGCGGGCCACCCTCCTCCGCGGGTCCTGCGAGGCAGGAGGAGGGTCAGCTTCGAGCGCCGGTGCAATCGACTGACGGAGTCCATGTGGGAGCGCCCGTCAGGCTCTTGCCTGACAGGTCGAACTCGGAAACCACGCGGAACATGCGCATCACGATAGGCACCAACGCCGGCCCGAGCAAAGGAATTCCCCGCGATACGCCGAGTCGGCTCGTCCTGACCGGATCCAGCGCCGAGTCGGCGCGTCATGAC
>NZ_JBHVGB010000156.1:0-15233 GCF_042801335.1 Nocardioides sp. NPDC057577
GACGTGGCACGCCTTTTCGGCACTGACGGAGTTCGCGGTCTCGCGAACGGGGAGATCCTCACCGCCTCGCTCGCCCAGAATCTGGCGACATCAGCGGCACTGGTCCTGACCGAGGAGCTGCGCGTCTCCGGCAGCGGACGCAAGCCGCTGGCGGTGGTCGGCAACGACTCGCGCGTCTCCGGGCAGTTCCTGCAGGCGACGGTGGCCGGAGGTCTGGCCTCGGCCGGCTGCGACGTGATCGACGTCGGCGTGCTGCCGACGCCGGGGGTCGCCTACCTCACCGCGGCCCTCCAAGCCGACCTCGGCGTGGTCATCTCGGCCTCGCACAACCCGATGCCCGACAACGGCATCAAGTTCCTCCAGCGCGGCGGGCACAAGCTCGACGACGTGCTCGAGGACCGGATCGAGGCACACCTCGACGAGCCCTGGGACCGCCCCACCGGCGCGTCGGTGGGCCGGATCTCGACCCACGAGAACCCCGTGGAGACGTACGCTGCCCACCTGATCTCCACGCTGGAGCGCCGCCTTGACGGGCTGACCGTCGTCGTCGACTGCGCCAACGGCGCGGCCGCTGCCGCGGGTCCGCTGGCCCTGGACCAGGCCGGGGCGAAGGTGATCGCGATCAACGACGTCAACGACGGTCTCTCGATCAACGACGGGGTCGGTTCGACCCACCCGGAGATGCTCCAGAAGGCGGTCCTCGAGCACGGCGCAGACGTCGGGTTCGCCTGGGACGGCGACGCCGACCGCTGTCTGGCCGTCGACGGTGAGGGCAACCTGGTCGACGGCGACCAGCTCATCGCGATCCTCGCCCTCGGCCTCCACGACGCCGGCCGGCTCCCGGACGACACCGTGGTCGTCACCGTGATGAGCAACCTCGGCTTCGTCAAGGCGATGGACGCCGCCGGCGTCCATGTGAAGCAGACCGCCGTGGGTGACCGCTACGTGCTCGAGGAGATGCGCCGGGGCGGCTACGCCATCGGTGGCGAGCAGTCCGGCCACATCATCATGAGCGAGCACGCCACCA
The DNA here is from genome assembly GCF_042801335.1 of Nocardioides sp. NPDC057577. Classification (NCBI taxonomy): domain Bacteria; kingdom Bacillati; phylum Actinomycetota; class Actinomycetes; order Propionibacteriales; family Nocardioidaceae; genus Nocardioides; species Nocardioides sp. NPDC057577. The sequence goes on from NZ_JBHVGB010000156.1 coordinate 1,028, forward strand.
CCGGCGACGGCATCCTCACCGCGCTGCACGTCCTGCAGCGGATGACCCTCACCGGGCGCACCCTCGCCGACCTCGCCTCCGCCGTCACCCGCCTCCCGCAGGTCCTGCTCAACGTCAAGGGCGTCGACAAGGCCCGCTGCAAGACCGACGACGGCCTCCTCGAGGCCGTGGCTGCCGAGGAGACGGCCCTGGCCGGTTCCGGGCGGATCCTGCTGCGTCCCTCCGGCACCGAGAACCTCGTACGCGTCATGGTCGAGGCCCCCACTCATCACGAGGCCGAGGCGTGCGCCGAGCGGCTCGCGGACGTGGTCCGGGTGCGGCTCGCTCTCTAGACAGCGCCGCTGGTCGAGCCGCCGGAGCCGCTAGGCGGAGGCGTGTCGAGACCAACACAGTCCCGTCGAGCGCCGAGGGGACCGTGTTGGTCTCGACACGGGTTCGTTCGTTCCTCACGAACCCGGCTCGACCGACGGGGAGATTCAGATTTTTCGCAGCCGTACGTAGCGGACCGAGTGGTCGCTGTCCTTGCGGAGGACCAGCGTTGCGCGGGAGCGGGTGGGGAGGACGTTCTCGCGGAGGTTGGGGCCGTTGATCTCGTTCCAGATCTCGGTCGCGCGGGTGATGGCCTCGTCGTGGCTCAGGGCCGCGTATTTCGTGAAGTAGGACGACGGGTCGCGGAAGGCGGTCTCGCGAAGTCGCAGGAAGCGGTCGACGTACCACTGCTTGATGTCGCGCGACCCGGCGTCGACGTAGACGGAGAAGTCGAAGAAGTCCGAGAGAGCCAGCGAGATGGTGCCGTCGGCGCGGACGCGGGAGGGCTGCAGGACGTTGAGGCCCTCGAGGATGACGATGTCGGGCTTCTTGACGAGCACGGTCTGGTCGGTGACGTCGTAGGTCAGGTGTGAGTAGATCGGCGCGCGCACCTCGTCCTCACCCGACTTGAGGTCGACGAGGAAGCGGAGCAGGGCCTTGCGGTCGTAGGACTCCGGGAAGCCCTTGCGCTCCATCAGGCCGCGCCGCTCGAGCTCGGCGTTGGGGTAGAGGAACCCGTCGGTGGTGACCAGGGCGACGTTGGGGTGCTCGGGCCAGTGGGCGAGCATCTGCTGGAGCACACGAGCCGTGGTCGACTTGCCGACCGCGACGGATCCGGCGACACCGATGACGAACGGCGTACGCTCCGGCATCGTCTTGCCGAGGAACAGCTCCTGCTGGTCGTGGAGCCTGTCCGAGGCGCTCACATAGAGGCTAAGGAGCCGGCTCAGCGGCAGGTAGACCTCCTCGACCTCCCGGAGATCGATCTGGTCGCCGAGGCCACGCAGAGACTCGATCTCTGCCTCGGTCAGTGGGCTCTCGGTCTCGGTCGCGAGCTCCGCCCACGCGCTTCGGTCGAGCTCGACGTAGGGCGAGGAGCCGCGGTCGTCGCCGTGTGGCCCGGGGTGTGACATGGCAACGATTGTTACGCACATGCGCCGCCGCTTCCTGCTGGGGTCCACGAGAGCCGTAGGATCATCCGCCATGTGCGGCATCGTTGGGTACGTCGGAGACCGGTCGGCGCAGGACGTCGTGATCGATGGCCTGCGGCGGTTGGAGTACCGCGGCTATGACTCGGCCGGGATCGCGCTGATCTCGGCTGACGGGGCCCTGGCCGTGGACAAGAGGGCCGGCAAGCTCGCCAACCTGGAGAAGGCGATCGCGGGCACGCCGCTGCCGGCGTCGACGACCGGGATCGGGCACACCCGCTGGGCGACCCACGGCGGCCCGACCGACGGCAACGCCCACCCGCACGTCGGCCGCACCGGCCGTGTCGCGGTCGTGCACAACGGGATCATCGAGAACTTCGCCGAGCTGCGGGCCTCGCTGGAGACCGACGGGCACGAGTTCACCTCGCAGACCGACACCGAGGTGGCCGCTCACCTGCTCGAGCGCGAGGTCGTCGGCGGGGCCGACCTGACCGTCGCGATGCAGCGGGTCTGCTCGATCCTCGAAGGTGCGTTCACCTTCGTCGCGATCGACGCCGAGGACCCGTCCCGGGTCGTCGCCGCGCGCCGCAACAGCCCGCTCGTGGTCGGTCTGGGCGAGGGGGAGTCGTTCCTCGGCTCCGACGTCGCCGCCTTCATCGAGCACACCCGCGAGGCGATGGAGCTCGACCAGGACCAGGTCGTCACGATCTCCCGCGACGGTGCGGAGGTGAGCAACTTCGACGGCACCCCCGCCGAGGGCCGCCGCTTCCACGTCGACTGGGACCTGGCCGCCGCCGAGAAGGACGGCCACGACTGGTTCATGCGCAAGGAGATCCTCGAGCAGCCTCGTGCTGTTGCCGACTCGCTGCTGGGGCGGCGTACGCCTTCGGGGGCTCTCCATCTCGACGAGATGCGGCTCGACGATGACGAGCTGCGCGAGGTCACCAAGATCATCATCATCGCCGCGGGGACGTCGTTCTACGCCGGCATGGTCGCGAAGTACGCCATCGAGCACTGGTGCCGGATCTCGGTCGAGGTCGAGCTGGCCTCCGAGTTCCGCTACCGCGACCCGATCCTCGACAACTCCACCCTGGTGGTCGCGATCTCCCAGTCCGGCGAGACCGCCGACACGCTGCAGGCGATCCGGCACGCGCGCTCGCAGCGCTCGAAGGTGCTGGCGATCTGCAACACCAACGGCTCCACGATCCCGCGCGAGTCCGACGCGGTCATCTACACCCACGCCGGCCCGGAGATCGGGGTCGCCTCGACCAAGGGGTACGTCACCCAGCTGGTCGCCTGCTACCTGCTCGCGCTCTACCTGGCGCAGGTCAAGGGCACGATGTACGGCGACGAGATCGACGGCGTGATGACGCAGCTCGAGGCGATGCCCGCGGCCGTGGCTCAGGTCTTGGAGACGGCGCCGCAGGTCTATGACCTCGCCCGTGAGTACGCCGACCGCCGCGCCTTCCTGTTCCTGGGCCGCCACGCCGGCTATCCGGTGGCACTGGAGGGCGCGCTCAAGCTCAAGGAGCTCGCCTACCTGCACGCCGAGGGGTTCGCGGCCGGCGAGCTCAAGCACGGTCCGATCGCACTGGTCGAGGAGGGCCTGCCGATCTGGTGCATCGTCCCCCCGCGCGGTCGCGACTTCCTGCACGACAAGATGCGTTCGGGGATCATGGAGGTGCGCGCCCGCGGCGCCCGCACCATCGCGCTGGTCGAGGAGGGCGACGACTCGGTCGACTCGGTCTCCGACACGATCATCCGGCTGCCGAAGGTGCCGGTGCTCCTGCAGCCGCTCGTCGCGGTCGTGCCGATGCAGCTCTTCGCCTGCCAGCTCGCCACCGAGCTCGGCTACGACGTGGACCAGCCGCGCAACCTCGCCAAGTCCGTCACGGTCGAGTGATGGCGGTTCACTGATGGCTGTCCTCGGCGTCGGGATCGACGTCTGCGACCTGGAGCGCTTCGAAGAGTCGCTGGAGCGTACGCCACGGCTGCGCGAGCGGCTGTTCACGCCGGCCGAGGCGACGAAGCCGGTGGCCTCGCTGGCCGCCAGGTTCGCCGCGAAGGAGGCGCTCGCCAAGGCGCTCGGCGCGCCTCAGGGGATGGAGTGGCACGACGCCGAGGTGATCTCGGAGTCCTCGGGCCAGCCGCGCTTCGAGCTCCGCGGGACCGTGCTGGCGCAGGCTACGAAGCTCGGCGTCGCCACCGTCCACCTCTCGCTCTCCCACGACGCCGGCATCGCCTCGGCGATGGTTGTCCTGGAGGACTGACCAACGGCCCGTCCCCGCCGAAACGATGACGCGTAGGCTTGGGCCATGCGGCGTGCGCACTCGGTTGAGCAGGTCAGAGCGGCAGAGAAGGCCTTGATGGCGAGCCTGCCAGAAGGTGCACTGATGCAGCGTGCGGCGGCCGGGCTGGCCTACGCGGTCATCGACCTCCTGGGCGGGGCCTACGGCCGACGGGTCGTGCTTCTGGTCGGGAGCGGAGACAACGGTGGCGACACGTTGTACGCCGGGGCGCTGCTCGCGCGTCGTGGCGCTCAGGTCGAGGCGTGGTTGCTGTCGGACCGTGCGCACAGCGGCGGGCTGGCGGCGCTGCGGGCCGCCGGAGGCAGAGTTGTGAAGCCCAGCGTGGCCTATAGGCCACTCTCAGGTTCACAACCCGCGGTGGTCGTCGACGGGATCGTCGGGATCGGGGGAAAGCCTGGGCTGCGGCCGGAGGCCGAGGAGGCGCTGGCGATGCTGGCCGGGGTTCCGGTGGTCTCCGTGGACACCCCGAGCGGGGTCTGTGTCGACACCGGCGAGATCGACGGCGCCCACGTGAGCGCCGACCTGACGGTCACCTTCGGCACCTACAAGCCGTGCCATCTGCTCGATCCGGCGGCCTCGGCCTGCGGCAAGGTCCAGCTGGTCGACATCGGCCTCGACCTGCCGGCCCCGGCCGTCGAGAGCCTCGAAGCCGCCGACGTGGCCGCGCTGGTGCCGCGACCGGCTCCGGACGGGCACAAGTACACCCGCGGGGTCGTCGGGCTCAGGGTCGGCAGCGCCACCTATCCCGGTGCCGCGCTGCTGGCCGTCTCCGGCGCCAACACCGGACTGGCTGGGATGGTCCGCTACGTCGGCACCGCCTCGGAATGGGTCAAGCGGCACAATCCGGAGGTCGTCGGCGACGGCCAGGCACAGGCCTGGGTGGTCGGCTCCGGCAGCGCCGACGGCGCCAACAGTGCGCTCGCGTTCGCCCGGGCGAGCGGCGTACCTCTGGTCATCGACGCCGACAGTCTGCGCGCGTTGAACGGGCCGCTCGGGCTGCCCGCGATCCTGACTCCGCACGCCGGCGAGCTCGCGGCACTGATCCGAGAGGATCGCGGCGATATCGAGGCTCGTCCGCTGCACTATGCACGGCTCGCCGCCAAGCGGTTCGATGCGGTGGTGCTGCTCAAGGGGCGGCGCACCACGATCGCCTCACCTGACCCCGACACGCCGGTACGGGTCAACACCACGGGCACCTCCTGGCTGGCCACCGCCGGCTCGGGAGACGTGCTCGGTGGACTGATCGGGTCGCTGCTCGCGGCGGGGCTCGCGCCCATCGACGCCGCCTCTGCCGGGGCTTGGCTGCACGGGACCGCAGCCACTCTCGCGAGCGCGGGTGGGCCGGTGACCGCGAGTGGCGTGGCCGCGGCGATACCCGCCGTTATCCGATCCCTTCCTGCTGTCTCCCCCCTGCGCAATTGAGCACTGCGCGGCAACTATCCTTGACACCATGTCACCGAGCCCAGCGCCTCGGGCTCCGTTTCGGAGAGCCGAGATCGTCATCGACCTCGCCGCGATCCGACACAACGTCTCGCGGCTGCGGGAGCACCTGCGTACGCCGATCATGACGGTGGTCAAGGCCGACGGCTACGGGCACGGCCTGGTCGAGGCCGGGCGGGCCGCCCGCGAAGGCGGCGCGGACTGGCTCGGCGTCGCCTCGGCCGACGAAGCGCTCGCGCTGCGCGCGGCCGGCGACGAGGGCCGGCTGCTGGCCTGGCTGATCATGCCCAGCGAGCCCGCCGAGGAGCTCGTGGCCGCGGACATCGACGTCACCGCCTACACGATCGCCGACCTGGAGAAGTTCGCCGCCGCCGGCGACACCCTGGGCCGAACGCCGCGGGTGCAGCTCAAGGTCGACACCGGACTCTCCCGGGGCGGCGCGGCGTTCGCCGACTGGTCGAAGCTGGTCGGGCTGGCGCGCATCCTGGAGGCCGAAGGAGCGATCCGGGTCACCGGCATCTGGTCGCACTTCAGCGCCAGCGAGAACACCGCCGATCCGGCCAGCGCCCTCCAGGAGAAGGTCTTCGGCGAGGCGCTCGCCGTGGCCGAGGAGGCCGGTCTCCGGCCCGAGGTGCGTCACCTCGCCAACTCGGCGGGAGCGCTGCTTCGCCCCAGCGCGCGGCTCGACCTGGTGCGGGTCGGGATCGCGACGTACGGCATCGACCCGGCGCCCGGCGTCGAGGGATCGCCGTGGGCCGAGCTCGGACTCGTCCCGGCGATGACCGTGCGGGCCGAACTGGCGCTGGTGAAGCCGATCGAGGCCGGTGCGGGTGTCTCCTACAACCACACCTGGGTGGCCGAGGAGCCGACGACGGTGGGGCTGATCCCGGTCGGTTACGCCGAGGGCATCCAGCGTCGTGCCGGGAATCGCGCCGAGGTGTGGATCGAGGGAGCCCGCTACCCGGTGCGCGGCACCATCTGCATGGACCAGATCGTCGTCGATCTCGGGGAGGCTTCGGTCGAACGTGGTGCCGAGGTGGTCCTGTGGGGCACCGGTGCCGATGGCGAGCCGACCGCCCAGGACTGGGCCGAGGCGAGCGAGACCATCGCCTACGAGGTCGTCACCAGAATCGGAGGACGGATGAAGCGCCGTTATGTTGACACAGACGTCGACACCGAGCAGGGAGACGACAGATGAGCAGCATCGCAGCACGGATCGGCCAGATCGCGGCAGGGACTCTGGGAGCGGCGGCGGTCGCTGCCGCGGCCCGCGGCGCGGTGGTGGTCAGGAAGCGCCGCCGCGCGATCGAGGAACGCCCCGAGGACCGGACCCCGCTCGGTACGCTGCGGTCCTGCCCGGTCACCGTGGTGACCTCCGACGGCGTACCTCTTCATGTCGAGGTCGACGAGGTCGACCCGGCTCACACGCATCCCGGCGGGGCGAACGGGGTGACGCTCGTCTTCGTGCACGGCTACTGCCTCAACCTCGACTGCTGGCACTTCCAGCGCGCCGCCTACCGTGGCCTGGTGCGGTCGGTCTTCTACGACCAGCGCAGCCACGGCCGCAGCGGCCGCTCCTCGCTGGGCAACGCCACCATCGACCAGCTCGGTGACGACCTGCTCCGGGTGCTGGACGCGGTCGTGCCGGAGGGTCCGGTGATCCTGGTCGGCCACTCGATGGGCGGGATGACGGTCGCCGCGCTCGCCGAGGACCACCCCGAGCTGTTCGCGCCGTACGACGAGGGTGGCCGCATCATCGGCACCGCCCTGATCTCGACGACCGCTGGTGGTCTCGACCCGAGCCGGCTGCTGATCCCGGTGCTCCCGGCCAAGCTGTCCGGCGGGATCGCCAACAGCACCATGTGGACGCTGGCCAGGGGACACGGGATCGTCGACCGGTTCCGCGCCATGGGGGCCTCGGTGGCGACCGTCTTCACCGACGTGTTCGCCTTCGGGGACGAGGTGCCGGAGACGTACGTCGACTTCGTGGACGGACTCCTCTCGCAGACGCCGTTCGAGGTCGTCGCGGAGTTCTTCCCGAGCTTCCGTGCGCTGGACAAGTTCGAGTCGATCGCCACGCTCGGCCGGGTGCCGACCACGATCATCTGCGGCACCGCCGACCGGCTGACCTCGATCGGCCACAGCCGCAAGCTGCACTCCTACATTCCGGGCTCGCGACTGGTCGAGTGTGAGAAGGCCGGCCACATGGTCATCCTCGAGCGGCACGGTCAGGTCAACGCCGAGCTCGACCAGCTGCTCGCCTCGGCCACCCGGGATGCGGCCTCGGCATGACGCTCGTCTTCGAGCGGGTCGGGCCGGAGGGCGCGACCGAGGTGCTCGGTATCGTCCGGGCGGCCTTCTCCGCCCGGCCGCCGCTGGATCCGCCCGCGGATGCGCTCGGGGAGACCGAGGGGTCGATGAAGGAGCGCCTCTCCGGCTTCGGTGGAGTGGTGGCGCGGTTGGACGGGGTCGCCGTCGGGACCGTCCTCATGGATCCTGCGGAATCGACCCTGTGGCTGCGTCGTTTCGCTGTTCTGCCTGATCAGCAGGGTCATGGGGTCGCGCACAAGATGGTGACGTACGCCGCCGGGGTCGCGCGTGCGGAGGGTTTCGACGATCTCGCGGTGATCGCTCGCGAGGAGCTCCCGGAGACGTTGCGGTTCTGGGTCCGTCAGGGTTTTCGCGAGATCTCGCGCGAGTCGCCGGCGGTGCGGCTGCGTCGACCGCTGAACGAGTACGTCGTCGAGGCGCTCGACGCCGACGCGATGACGGAGCTCGGCCGGCGGGTGGCCGCGCTGGTCGCCGCCGGTGACGTACTCGTCCTCTCCGGTGGCCTCGGCGCCGGCAAGACCACGTTCACCAAGGGTCTCGGGGCGGGGCTCGGGGTGCGCGGCGAGATCACCTCGCCGACCTTCGTGATCGCCCGGGTGCACCCCTCCACGGTCGGCGGCCCGGAGCTCGTCCACGTCGACGCCTATCGGCTCGGCGGGATCGAGGAGCTCGACGACCTCGACCTGGACACCGATCTCGACGACGCGGTGACCGTGGTCGAGTGGGGTGAGGGTCTGGCCGAGGGGCTCTCCGAGGCGCGGCTGGAGATCCGGATCGTACGCGCCGAGGCCGACGAGGCTCCGTTGGATCTGGTCGAGGCGCCCGACGGTGCGGATCCTCGGCGGGTGGAGATCCTCCCGGTCGGGGCCCGCTGGCGCGGCGTGGACCTCAGCGCGCTCTAGGGTGTGAGTTGTGCTTCTCGCCTTTGACACCGCCACGCCCCAGGTGACTGTGGCGCTCCACGATGGCGACGACGTCGTCGCCGAGGTCGTCTCCGACCGCACCATGAAGCATGGTGAGCAGCTAGCGCCGCTGATCTCCGACGTCCTCGCGGAGGCCGGGATCGTACGCCAAGATCTGACCGCCATCGCCGTCGGCGCCGGCCCCGGGCCGTTCACCGGCCTGCGGGTCGGGCTGGTCACCGCCCGGACGCTCGGGTTCGCGCTGGAGATCCCGGTCTATGCCGCCTGCACGCTCGACGTGCTGGCGGTGGAGGCCGTTGCCTCGGGGGTCGGTGGGCCGTTCGTCGTGGCGACGGACGCGCGGCGCAAGGAGGTCTACCTGGCCTCTTACGACCCCGACGGCGTACGCCTCGAGGGCCCCGTCGTCGCCCGTCCCGCCGAGGTCGCCACCTCGGGGCCGGTGGTCGGTGAGGGAGCGCTGCTCTATCCCGACGCGTTCCCGACGCCTCTCGGTCCGGTGCGGCCGTCCGCCGGTTGGCTGGCCCGGGCCGTCGCCGAGGAGCAGGTCGAGCTGATGGATCCCGAGCCGCTCTACCTGCGTCGGCCCGATGCGGTCGAGCAGGCTGCCCAGAAGAAGGTCCAGAAGAAGGTCCAGAAGAAGGTGTCCCAGTGACCGTACGCCCGGCCGGCCCGGACGACGTCGACGCGATCGCCGGCCTCGAGCTCGAGGCGTTCCCCGACGACGCCTGGACACCGGAGTACCTGCAGGTGGCGATCGACGGGAAGATGCCGACCGTCCGGATCCTCGTTGCCGTCGATGATGCGGGGACGGTCCTCGGCCATGCGCTGGTGAGTGTCGTCTACGAGATCGCCGAGCTCCAGCGGATCGCGACCGCCGAGGAGCAGCGCCGCCGCGGGATCGGTGGATCGCTCCTCGCCGCGTCGATCGACCTCGCTCGGAGCGAGGGCGCCGAGCGACTTCTCCTCGAGGTGCGTGAGGGCAACGTCGGAGCCATCGAGTTCTACCACCAAGCCGGATTCGTCGAGATCGACCGCCGCGAGCGCTACTACCGCGATGGGGCGACGGGGATCGTGCTGGCGATGGAGCTCACCGGCTCGACGGCGGCATCTGGCTGAGGCCGCATCCGGCTGAAATGTCGGTGGTCTGTGGTGCGATCAGTGCCATGGCCTTCAACCGCAACAGTTTCGAATCGACGACAGCCGGCGTCGCCCTGGCGAGGACGATCGGGCGCGACGGCTTGCGTGCGCCCACCCTCAAGGTGGTCGCCGAGGAGGCGAACGTGGGGATGTCGACGCTGCACAAGTGGTTCGCCGGTCGGGAGAACATGCTGCCCCACGCCGCGGCGGGATTCGCCGGTATCTATTGGGAGCAGGTCGCTCAGCGCGTGAACCTACGGGGATGGGTCGGCTACCTGCCCTCGAGCCGCGACGAGATGTTCTTCCTGCGGGCCTGGCTGGGAATCGAGGAACTCGCTCGGACGAACGACGACATCGGCGAGGCGGTCCGACATCTGTGGCACAACGCCAGGTTCTGGCTCCGCAGCTCGATCGGCCGGGAACTCACGGACTTCGAATCGGGCGGGCTGGTGATATTGCTCCGCGGGCTGTGGGACAGTCTCTGCTCCGCCGATCCGATCGAGCCTGATCTCGCGCAAGAGCTCTGGGCCGCCGCTTACTCAGCCCTCCAGGACGATCTGGACATCTCCCAAGCTGCCTGAGAGGCGGCACCTCCGACGGCATGCTTCTCGGATGGGCCATGTGAGTCCCAGGTGAATGAAGATTCGTTCGCGGATCCGGGGTGAATGAAGGTTCGTTCGCGGGTCTGGGTGGAATGAAGGTTCGTTCGCGGGTCTGGGTGGAATGAAGGTTCGTTCGCGGGTCTGGGTGGAATGAAGGTTCGTTCGCGGGTCTGGGTGGAATGAAAGTTCGTTCGCGGGTCCGGGGTGAATGAAGGTTCGTTCGTCCGCCGCAGCTAGGGGCGGCCTCCACGCCCGGGCCGGCGTATGAGGGCCATGCGTGTCGTCGAGCTATGTCATTGAGCGGTGTCATTGAGCGGTGTTACCGAGCTCGGGAACCAGGCTGCTCCCGAGCCGCAGATCGCCGTGCAGGCAGAATGGGTTCATGACTTCCGGTGCCCTCGTTGATGAGCCCCTGGTCCTCGGGATCGAAACGTCGTGCGATGAGACGGGGATCGGCGTCGTCCGCGGACATACGCTCCTGGCCGACGCGGTGGCGAGCAGCGTCGAGGAGCACGCCCGGTTCGGTGGTGTCGTGCCTGAGGTGGCGAGCCGGGCGCATCTCGAGGCGATGGTGCCGACGATCGAGCGGGCCTGCGAGGAGTCGGGCATCAAGCTCCACGACGTCGACGCGATCGCCGTCACCTCAGGTCCGGGACTCGCGGGTGCCCTGCTGGTCGGGGTCGCGGCGGCCAAGGCGTTGGCGCTCGGGCTCGACAAGCCGATCTACGGGGTGAACCACCTGGCGTCGCACGTCGCGGTCGACCAGCTGCAGCACGGTCCGCTTCCCGAGCCGTGCGTCGCCATGCTGGTCTCCGGCGGCCACTCCAGCCTGCTCAGGGTCACCGACATCACCGAGGGCGTCGACCCGATGGGCGCGACCATCGACGACGCCGCGGGCGAGGCCTTCGACAAGGTCGCCCGCCTGCTCGGCCTCGGCTTCCCGGGCGGCCCGGTGATCGACCGGACCGCTACGTCGGGCAGCTCGATCGCGATCGACTTTCCCCGCGGGCTCACCGGCCGTCGCGACCTGGAACGACACCGCTTCGACTTCTCCTTCTCCGGGCTCAAGACCGCGGTCGCCCGCTGGATCGAGGCCAGGGAGCGCAGCGGCGAGCCCGTCCCGGTTGCCGATGTGGCGGCCAGCTTCCAGGAGGCCGTGGTCGACGTCCTGGTGCGAAAGGCCCTCGACGCGGCCTCTTCCGAAGGCATCGAGGACATCATCATCGGCGGCGGGGTCGCGGCCAACAGCCGGCTTCGGGTGCTCGCCGAGGAGCGGGCCACCAAGCTCGGCATCCGGGTCCGAGTCCCGCGCCCGGGCCTGTGCACCGACAACGGCGCGATGGTGGCGGCTCTGGGGGCTGAGATGGTGGCCAGGGGGCGTACGCCCTCGGCGCTGGACCTTCCGGCGGACTCGTCCCAGCCGATCACGACCGTCCTGGTCTGACCCTCACCGGCCCTCACCGGCTACATCAGAAGGGCCGCACCAACAGACAGGTCCCCTCGCCGGCGACCCTGGTGAGCACGATCGTGGCCTCCTCGGAACCGGACAGCGCGAGCCGCTTGCGGAGCTGCTCGGGCACGACCTGTACGCCCCGCTTCTTGATGGTCAGCTTCCCGATCCCACGCTCACGCAGCGCTGCCTTGAGCTGCTTGTCCCGGTAGGGGAGCTCCTCGAGCACCTGATACCCGCGGGCGAACGGTGTCTCGAAGGAGGCGGATGAGGCGACGTACGCGATGTGCTCATCGATCAGATGGCCCTGCACCCCGGCGGCGACGGCGGTGACCAGACCGGCGCGGATGACCGCCCCGTCGGGCTCGTAGAGGAACTCGGCGACTGCGCCGACCCCGGCGCCGGGGTCGTCCTCGGAGGTGAGCGTCGCCAGTCCACGCTCGCCGATCACGGTGGCCCGTCGATCGGTGCTGGCCAGCGAGCCCGACCACAGCGCGGCCTCCTTGACCTCGCCGCGGTCGCTGACCCATTCGGCCTCGACCTTGTCGGGTACGAGGTCGTGCGGGATCCCGGGGGCGACCTTCACGCACGCGTCGCGCGCGAAAAGCGTCTCGACCCACGACCACGGCGGCGACCACCCCTCTGCGGAGAAGACCCGGCCCTTGGCGCCACGACGAGCAGGGTCGGCGTACGCGACATCGAAGGGGGAATGGTCGACACCTGTCGCGTCGGCGACGGTGACGGCACCTGGCAGCCCGAGCGCGTCGAGGTTCGCCTGGGCGACGGCGACCCGCTCCGGATCGCGGTCCACCCCGGCGGCCGTGAGCCCGGCACGCGAGGACGCGATCAGGTCACCGCCGATCCCGCAGCCCAGGTCGATGACGTTTCCCGCGTCGAAGGCCCGCAGCCGCGCCGCCCGGTGGTGGGCGACGGCGAGGCGGGTGGCCTGCTCGAGGCCGTCGGGAGTGAAGTACATCCTCGGTGCCAGGTCTCCGAACTTGGCGACCGCCTTCCGGCGCAGGTCGACCTGGGTCATCGCCGCCGCGACACGCTCGGCCGACTCGTCCTTGCGCAGCGCCGTCTGCACCGCGAGAGCAGAGTCCTCACCCGACGCAGTCATCTCCGTGGCCCGCGCCAGCAGCCGTTGCCCGTCATCGGTCAGCAACCAGGCGAAGGCGTCGAGGTCCATGCTCCGATCCTCTCAAGCGGTGTTCGGGACTCGAAGTTCCCATTACCCTCCGGGGTGTCACTGATCTAGGATGCCGTCACGTGTGCCGTCCCTCACGTCGAATCCTGGAGAGCCTCGGGGCACTCGCAGCAGTGATGACACTGCTTTCAATGACACTGCTATCGCTGCTGTTCGCCGCGCCCGCTTCCGCGGATACGGTGACGCCGGTCCGCGACTGTTCGCGGGGCAACGGCTACCACCATCTGGACGGTGAGTACTCGGCCTCGGCGGCGGCGCCCGCCGGCTATCTGATCGCCTCCTACTGCGTGGACAGCGGTGGCCGCCGTGGCGGCTCGGAGGTGCACACCCTGGAGCCGCCGCAGCGCACCACGACCGTCTGGCACAGCGAGGGGCGTCCGCTGAGGGGCTACTCGGTGGCGTACGTCAGGGCCTCGGAGTCTGGTCAGCCGGAGCCGGAGCCCGAACCGGAGCCGGGTGAGAGCTCCGGGTCGGAGAATGACCAGGACGACGGGTCGGACGCGCCCTCGGCCACGCAGGACGCCGACGAGGAGCAGGGCGCCGCCGACGGCGACGACGGGACGGCCGCGCCGGGCCCTGCCGAGCAGCGCGAGCCGAACGAGCCGAACGAGCGGACGTCGTCGGCAGCTCCCGAACCGAAGCCGAGCCGCAAGCCCTCTGCCGTTGGGCCCGCGACGTCGGAGAGCCCGTCTCAGATGACCGCCCTGAGCGATGGCGAAGAGCTCACGGTCACCTCGCTCGCCGAGAAGAACGCCGACGACGACGACGAGACCCTGCGGGATCTCGTCGTCGCCGGCAGCATCATCGTGATCGGTCTTCTCGCAGGTGCCGTCGCGCTCCTGGTGAGGCTCCCCGGCCAGCGATAGAGCCAGCCTTGCTGGCACTCATTGCTACCGAGTGCTAACGTCTGCACTGGCACTCTCCCCCTGAGTGTGCCAGCGCTTGCGAGCCGGGTGCGACCCCCGCGACGGCGTACGTGGCAGATCGCAAGCACAGACGTAGCAACACCCACCGAAGTCTGACTCCGTAGAAAAGAAATGGGGAGGTCGACACAGTGTCGGTCAACATCAAGCCTCTTGAGGACCGGATCGTCGTCAAGGCCGTCGAGGCCGAGCAGACCACCGCCTCCGGTCTGGTCATCCCGGACACCGCCAAGGAGAAGCCCCAGGAGGGCGAGGTCCTGGCGCTCGGCCCGGGTCGTATCGACGACAAGGGCAACCGCGTCCCGCTCGACGTCGCCGTGGGCGACAAGGTCATCTACAGCAAGTACGGCGGCACCGAGGTGAAGTACGCCGGCGAGGAGTACCTCATCCTCTCCGCCCGCGACATCCTCGCGGTCATCGCCTGACG